>JABUUX010000430.1 GCA_021442965.1 Treponema sp. | reverse complement strand
GATGATTTTGAAGACGGAAATTACTGGTATGCCGTTCGAAACTCTTGGGATGAATGGGGAACTCATAATCTATCACTTACAGCAGAACTTTCAAATGAATGGGGAACCGCAGGACTTACCAGCCTGAACTGTTCTATGGAAGCTGCAACATCACATACCTCCAAACAGGCCTGCTGGTGTTCTGATGCACCATTAATTACAGATTTTTCACCATATAAATATTTAGTTGTCGATTGTTATAATCCGGAATCTTCTGATTTTAATATTTCTTTTGCTATACAAACAAATAAATGGTCTAAATGGATTGCTACTCCAACGGAAAACGTTCCCAATGGAGAGCATACTCTAGTCTTTTGTTTTGAAGGAATCTTCAATGAAGAAGATTTATCAAATGTGAACAGAATTATTCTACAAAGTTTAGGAGAAAATAATGGAGGTCACATTTATTTTGACAATATAAGATTATATAAATAATGTAACCCACTAATAAAAAACGCATTTATTGAATATATGATTTTTTTGATTTATACTGATTTTTATTCAAAAGAATCTGAAGGAGAAATTATGATAAAAACAGCAAAAAGATTTTTAATTATTTTTTTTCTTTTGGTAAATAGTATTTTTGCTTTTGCAAGTCCTTTTAATACAAATCTTTCTGACAGTGATAAACAAACCATAAAAGATGGTAAAATTCTAATAAAAAAAATTGATTATACTAAGAATATGGGAATTAATTCTGGAATAAACGATTTTGGAGATAAATTAATCAATTCATATAAATCCCTCTCTCCTAAATATTTAGCTGAAATAATACAAATAAAACCAATTGAAGGAAATGAAGATCTTCCTGAAAAAATGAAAACGTTACTTGAAAACGTTTCTGATTATGCCGGAATTCCATACTACTCAGAAAAAAACGATATGTGGTTTGATTTATACTCATCTGCACAAATTATTTCTGAAAAAGAAACTGAAACCGGAATGGAATATACCTGTGATATTGAAATGGAACCTTTTGGTAAAATTAATCAGGTTATTACTATTGAAGAAACAGAAGATTCTCTTTTATATGATTCAATTAACCTTAATAAACTTTCATATTACGGAAAATTTGACTGTGTAAATCCTAAAAAAATGAAGCTTTCAATTTTTTTATTTAGGGAAGGAAATTACTGGGTTCTTTATGGTATTGGAGGAGTAAACGCTCCAAGAATTCCATTTTTTACAGAAAGAATTGAACTTTCATTTATGAATAGAATTAAAACTTTTTGCAATTACATATTTGAAAAATTATAACTAATGTGAGGAAATAAGAATGATTTGGCTCATTGGAAACAAAGGAATGCTGGGGAGTGAGGTTCAAAAACAACTTTCAGAAGCAAAAATTCCTTTTTTAGGAACTGATTGTGAAGTTGATATAACCAATCCAATAGCTTTGGAAAATTTTGCGGCATCAGTTGAAACCAGTTCATATTTTCCTTCATCACTTCCAAGACAGGAAAGGCAGATAAGCTGGATAATTAACTGTTCTGCCTATACAAATGTTGATAAAGCTGAATCTGATGTAGAAAAAGCAGAACTTTTAAATAAAACTGGAGCTTGCAATATTGCTAGAATAGCCCGAAAAATTGGAGCGAAACTAATTCATATTTCAACAGACTATGTTTTTGATGGGTCTGGTAATGTTCCATATTTAGAAGATGATGAAAAAAATCCAACCGGAGTATATGGAAAGACAAAATCTGAAGGAGAAGACCTAATTCGTAAAGAAATGACGCAGTATTATATAATTAGAACTGCATGGCTTTATGGATTTTCAGGAAAAAACTTTGTTTACACGATGACAAAACTTATGAATAAAAATGAAAGCTTAAAAGTAGTAAATGATCAGAAAGGAACTCCTACATTTGCCGGAGACCTTGCAGAAACCATACTTAAACTAATAGAAAAAACTGAATCAGCTAAAGGTTTAATAGGTCCCAATTCTATACCAGCGTTTGGAGTATATCATTATACTAATGGTGGTGAAACTACATGGTATGATTTTGCGAATGAAATTTATAAAATTGGCAAAAAAAATGGTAAAATTTCTAATAAATGTGAAATTACCCCCTGCACTTCTGATGAGTTCCCTTCCCCTGTAAAAAGACCTGAATACTCTGTGCTTTCAAAAGAAAAAATTACAAAGGCTTTAAAAATTAAGCTTCCAACCTGGCAACAGAGTCTTGAAAAATTTATAAAAAACAAATCTTTTACGCCTGAAAATTTTTAGAAAAATGCTTTAAAATCCTTATTAGATATTGACATAAAATAAGGATTTTTGATAATATTATCACATTCCAAGTGAATAAGACTTGGGCAGTTAGCTCAGCTGGTACGAGCGTCTGGTTTACACCCAGAATGTCGGGAGTTCGA
>JABUUX010000357.1 GCA_021442965.1 Treponema sp. | reverse complement strand
AAAGAGATTCTTACAGATGAATTAAATTATCAGGGGCTTTCCTACAAGACTTTTGCCGAAAGAGTGGGCATCAGCATTAATACTTTGAATATGTACATCTACAGAAATTCCATTCCGTCGGCCGATATTGCCGTAAAAATGGCACAGGAACTTAACACTACCGTTGAATATCTGGTAACAGGAATTCATAAGGCTGGTGACTCAGACTCAAAATCTCAATCCATTCAAATATCAGAACTTCGTAATATTATTGACAATATTCCTAAATCAGTACTTCCAGATTTTGTTAACATCGCCCGCTCTTTTAAAAATGCAGTTTCAAAAGAATAAAAATTTCCATTTTTCGTATCAGATTTTCTATGAATAGTACTTTGATATGAAATTCCCTTCCCTAAAACACCCGCTCTAAATCCCATCGCTTTAAAATAATGAAGGCTCCCTTTCGGAAGCCTTCAAGTTATAAGCTTATTGAACGCTTTTTACGCTCAATTCACTCTACTTTGATTTTTTAGCTGGAGCTTTTTTAGCTGTTGTTGCTTTTTTAGCTGGAGCTTTTTTTGCTGTTGTTGCTTTTTTAGCTGGAGCTTTTTTTGCTGTTGTTGTAGTAGCTTTCTTAGCTGGAGCTTTTTTTGCAGCTGTTTCTTTTTTAGCCGGAGCCTTTTTTGCTGTTGTTGTTGCAGTTTTCTTAGCTGGAGCTTTTTTTGCAGCTGGCTTTTTAGCAGCCTTGTTAGCTTTAATTACAGCCTGAGCACCTGCAAGACGAGCTGCCGGTACACGGAATGGAGAACAAGAAACGTAGTTCAATCCGAGTTTGTAGCAGAGTTCAATAGAAGCAGGATCTCCACCGTGTTCACCACAGATTCCCAAGTGGAGGTCAGACTTAACTGCACGACCGCGAGCTTCTGCAATGTCAATCATATCGCCAACACCTGTTGCATCCAATGTCTTGAATGGATCCTGAAGGAGAATCTTCTGGTCAAGGTAAGATTCAATGAACTTAGAGTAGTCATCGCGGCTGAAACCGTAAGTTGTCTGTGTAAGGTCATTTGTTCCGAATGAGAAGAAGTCTGCATATTTTGCAATTTCTCCAGCGTTACATGCGGCACGTGGGAATTCAATCATAGAACCAATCTGGAACTTAAGGCTTGTTTTTTCTGCAGCATTAACTTCAGCAATTACAGCTTCTGCCTGAGCACGAATCTGTTTAAGTTCAGCAAAAGTTGTTACGTTTGGAATCATGATGCGCACATCGTGTTTGAGTCCTTCCTTTTCTGCTTTAGCTGTTGCTTTAGCAATTGCTTCAACCTGTGTTTCGTAGATTTCCGGATATGTGATTGCAAGACGGCATCCACGGTGTCCAAGCATTGGGTTGTGTTCGTTGAGTTCAGCATATTTCTTGTTGATTGTTTCAACAGATACACCAAGTTTCTTTGCAAGAGCTGCTGCCAGTTCTGGTGTTTCAGCCTGAACGAATTCGTTAAGTGGTGGATCCAAAAGACGGATTGTAACCGGACGACCTTCCATTGTCTTAATGATTCCGTAGAAGTCTTTAATCTGAATTGGAAGAATTGCTTTAAGGTTTTCTTTACGTGCAGCTGTATCTTCAGAAATAATCATCTTCTGGAAGTTTGTAAGTTTTGGTTCTTCAAAGAACATATGTTCTGTACGGCAAAGACCGATACCTGCAGCACCAAAGCGGAATGCCTGTGGAGCTTCATTCTGTTCTGCGTTTGCAAGAACACCAAATCCCTTAACAGTTTTTCCAGAGTTTGTTTTGCGTACTGATTTAGCACGAACTTCATCAGCCCAACCAAGGAATGTTTCAAGGTCACCTGAAACAGAAGCTGGAGTTACAGGGATTGAAACTCCATATACTTTTCCTGTTGAACCGTCGATAGAAATTACATCACCTCTATTGAAAGATTTTCCACCGATTGTAACTGTATCTTTTGATGTGAATACAACATCTGAACATCCACATACACAAGGAGTTCCCATACCGCGGGCAACTACGGCTGCGTGTGATGTACGTCCACCAGTTGAAGTCAGGATACCCTGAGCAACATACATACCGGCAATGTCATCTGGAGAAGTTTCTTTACGTACAAGAATAACTTTCTTTCCAGCTTTATCCCATTCTACAGCTTCGTCAGCTGTGAATACAATCTGACCACAACCTGCTCCTGGAGAAGCGTTAAGGGCAGCAGCCAGTGGAGTTGCAGCTTTGAGTGCTTTTGCATCGAACTGAGGATGCAGAAGCTGATCGAGCTGGTCTGGTTTTACACGAAGAAGAGCTTCTTCTTTTGTGATAAGTTTTTCTGCAACCATATCAACTGCCATCTTAACAGCAGCAGGTCCTGTACGTTTACCGTTGCGGCACTGGAGCATGAAGAGTTTTCCTTCCTGTACAGTGAATTCCAT
>JABUUX010000345.1 GCA_021442965.1 Treponema sp. | reverse complement strand
TTTGTTTCATCGTTTTCATCCCATTTCCCCGGCACTGAATTCCCCATCGTAAAAGTTCCGCCTGAGATCAAAACAAAACTGTCAGATGATTTTGCCTGTGCCATAAGAACCCCGCCTGCAAAAAATAAAATCATAAAAACCGAAAGATATTTTTTCATCACAGTCTCCCTCGCTAGACTATATGCAGGATTAAATTTTTTGATGAAGAATTAACCTATCAAATAATCAATAAAGTGCCTTGCTTTATTTTCATCTATTTCATTAGAAAAATGTTTATCATTAATAATTTCGTTCAATGTTTTTCCAATAAATTGAGTAACTCCTCTGGAATTTCTGCCAGCCCAATGAAACTGCTTTACAGTTGTTTCGGCTAGTAATTTATGATAAACAGAGCAAAGTGCTGTATTTACAATACATTTTTCATCTATTCCAATAAAATAGAAAAAGAACACTGTGTTATCTTCTGCCATTATTTCCAAAAATTTATCTATATTGAAGGCTTTAGGATTTGAATCCAAATATACAATTTTAGTTTTAATATCTGTGAATGTATCCCCATTATCAAATTTTACATGATAATCTCCCAAACCGTTTTTAGTGTCATAGACAGGTAGTGAAGCTTCTGCTTTTGCCAAAGCAGATTTTAAAGAATTTCGCATTACTTCATCTGATGTAATTAAGGTTTCTATTAATCTTCCTCGAATATTTACATTTTCTATTTTGGAAGCGACCATAATCAAATCAGAAGCAATTTTGACGCGACTATTTAAATCATCATTTAACTTGTTAAAATTCTTTGAAGCAATAAATTTCTCAGCCCTATTAATGGAACTATAAATTTTATTTTTTATCTCAGGGCTGATATTAAATTTTGATCCTGTCCCTTCAATTTGAGAAGTAGCATCAACTAAACGTGACAGATTATCTTCCCAAGTTACCCCAGAGTGAAAAGCAAATAATTGTTCGAAGTTTTTTTCGTTATTGTCTAAGCCATGGTAAGATTTCGAAATATCACTTCCATTAAAACTTCCCTTAATATTTGTCAATGATAATTGTTGAGAACTATGACTTATTTTTACTAAAAATGTTGTGTTTGCTAAAAATATTTTGTTTTGACTAGTTCCAGATACTAAAATAACAAAAAATGGAATATGGTCAAATTTTTGAAGAGCAGACAAAGATAAAACTGTATTGCTAAAAGATGTTGTTCTTGTATAACTAACACGTACTGCAAAATGCTGACAATAAAAAACTGAACGATCTTGAACTAATTTAAATTTTTGTTGAATCGTTTTTTTTAATTTATCTTTGTCATGTTGTGGACATTCTGAAGATACAATAAAATCTACAAAAGTGGTTACAATTTTATCCATTTATTTCTCCTTTTGAAATTCTATGAACAATTATGCAAAAAGTGAACCGCTAGTAAACAAATCTGCGTCCATAGAAGATTTGCATTTCTTTAATACTTTCTTTTCTGATTTTTGTTGAGCATTTAAGCTATTTCTTTCCCAGAAAACATTATCTTTATACCCCTGAATTTCTTTATCTTCTTCTGCACGAAGAAGGCGTTTAGCAGCATACATACAGTATTCTTCATTCATTTCGATGCCGCAAAATTTTCTTCCAAGTTTTTTTGCAACAACACTTGCTGTGCCAGAGCCAAGAAACGGATCAAAAACAACATCGCCTGGTTTTGAAGATGCTAAAACTAATTTAGCATATAATTTTTCTGGTTTCTGTGTTGGATGATCTGTATTTTCAGGCATTGACCAGAATGGTATAGAAATATCATCCCAAAAATTTGATGGATATGTAATTCTAAAATTTCCGTCATCCCCTTCGTCCCAATCTTTTGGTTTCCCGTCTACCTTATATGGTGCTATTACTTTTCTTTTCATTTTTACAGATTCAACATCAAAATAATAATCTTTTGGATTTTTTACTGCATACCATATATCTTCCATTCCATTTTTCCAGTTTTCTTTTGCACCACGTCCTTTTTCTCGTTGCCATGTTATTCGATTAATTACAGTAAGATTTTTTTCCAGTGCCCGTTGTAATGCCGAAGTACATTTCCAATCACCACATAAATATAAACTTCCATTCGGTTTAAGTTTTTTGCATACTTCAGGAAGCCAGGAATCAAGGTATTCTTCGTAACTGTCTTCCTTCATTGCATTGAATTTCATACCATTAAAATTCTTTGTTAAGTTATAAGGAGGATCAATTATTATTAAGTCTGCAAATTCATCTGGAATTAGAGGTAATGTATCTATTAAATCTGCATGAATAGTTTTATTGATAAAGTTTTTAGTTTGTTTTATAGATTCAAGATTATCTATCTGTTTTTTTAATGAGTCAATTTCTTCTGGCAAAATTGTGGAAAATAATAATTAGTGCATCTTCTTTGGAAATTAGTACAAATATGATCACATATAGGATGAACAGTAAATCT
>JABUUX010000332.1 GCA_021442965.1 Treponema sp. | reverse complement strand
CTGGTATTGAAATCTGAAACTGCGACCGCTGCTTTCGGAAGACTCTTGCTCAATGTTTTAAGCTTCTTTTCCAATGACTTACGAAGTTCAATTTTTTCTTTCATCTCAGCAGCATCTTTTTCAGAAATTGTGATGCTGAACTGTTCTCCGTTTTTCGTCCCCTGAAGATAATAATATGTTTTGTTATTGATTGTTCTGTGAGTAACATACCCCGAAGGTAATTTTGAAATCTGCTTTTCCAGTTTTTCAACTTCTGACATATTCACCTCGTATATACATCTTAACCGACTTTAACCGTTTTGTAAAGCGGTTAAAAGAAAAAAAACGGTGGTGTTTTTGAGAAGGTTTGGATTCGTCCAAGACTGAGAAGTCTTGGAATAGTTAAGTTCAAATAAACAAGTTGTAATTTGTATTACAATGTACCGTTCTTATCTTTTAATTCCCTTCAATCAGTGATTCTTTTTGTTTCTTATATTCACCTATTCAGATTTATTTTTTCACAAACTATTTTTCTTGAAACAATACTTGTTATTGTATTCCCATTCTTTATCTCTCGTGACATAACTAAATTTGTGCTGTTATTAACCATTACTTGAAGAACCTCGCTAGCTTTATCTGAAATATTCGTTTCTTCAAGAAAATTTATCCCTGAAACGGCACCAGCACAATAATCAGGGATTCTATTTATCTCGTCATACCAGACGTCACCTTGTGTCTCTGGTTTTGCAATTCCGATTCTAAAGAATTCATCAAATTCATGATTACTATCATTTCTTGCTAACCCATTATGTTGAATAACATAATTATCAAAAAAGATTTGGTTATTAGAGTTCATCATACTATCTCTTTCCGAAAACCATAATACATCCTTTGCTTTTGAGTAAATTGCAACTTGATGAGTTAAAAATGCAGCTAATGTTGAAGTTAATAAGGAATTAAAGTACAAGTGATAATTAAAAGAAAGTGATTTAGCAGCCTCTTTTAACAGTCTATAATTTTTTTTATACTGCTTGTACTGTTCATTATCAGGTTCATTTTGTAACCATAAATCAAACATTTTTATTGCTTCATCTACTGCATAAAACACAGAAGTCTGGTTAAATCGGTTTTTATCAAATAATGGCTTTTCTTTATCTATAAAAAAATTGAATGAATGATAATTTGGGCTAGAGAGTAATTCTTTTGCCTTATCTGAAATATATTTTGTATGCTTTAAATCTTTTGGGAGAGCTTCTTTAATTTCTTTTTTATATTCTTCAAAAAATCTGATTTCCGGTATCAAAACAAAACTAATAATATTTCATTTAAAGTTTTTATAATTTCTTCCATATGTTAAATCCCTTTATAACTAGCCACAAAGTCATTCAAAGTTGTTGACCGTCTATTAATGTTCTTCTGTTTTTGGAGTTATTTTTTCGACAACAGTAATTCCCTGTAAAAAAACTCTTTTTTATCATTTTCAAAACCTTTTACATTTCTTTACCATCGAAATTATCTTTTTCATGATATTGTCCTTATATATCATCAAGTCAATCATCTCATATTAATCTATAAATTTTATCCAAACTCCTTTTCCCTTTCTTCAGGACATTCTTCAAGCCAGTAGCAGATCTGACCTGCAACATCCTTTATCTTTTCTGCCCTCGCCTTCCATGTTGAATCAATTTCGTGCGACAGCGTGCGGTTCGCCTTTAGCACAAACTGGAGTCTTCCTTCCGTCCTGTCATAAAAATGCCTCATCTTCATATCATCAGGCATACTGTAAAAAGTACTGTTGATTTCAAGTGCGTTGAACTTTGTAGCGTAATATTCGAGAAACTCTTTTCTTTTCAAGTCAGATGGATAAAACACTCCTTTCCATTCAAGGTAGTCATATCCGCTGGTGCCGATCAGAATGTCAGACATTTATCGTTTTCCACTACAACGAACTTAAAAATTTCAACAGTCCGTCACAAGCCTGGTCGTCTTCCGTATCAAGCCAGTTCTTCTTGGAATCGGAAACAAGTTTTCTGAAATCCTGATTCCCAATTACTTTTTCAATGCGGTGCTTAACATCTTCGATATTGTTTTCTTTCATTCCAGGGTCAGAAAAAATGAATACGTCAAAACAGTGAAGAAGCTCATTCTTATCAAGCAGACCGGACAGCCAGAAAAGGTCAAAAATATCTTTGTAGCGTGTTGAGCGTGCACCAAATTTTAGAATTGAACGGAGTTTTTCTGTGAACATCTGTTCTTTGGAATTTATCAAGAGGCTGACGCTGTCATTTTGCAGGGCAATATCAAAGCAGAATTCTTCCTGTTTGATATCAAGGTGTTTGTGAACTCCAAAATCAACTTTGCTGGTAACTTCAAAGCCGAAAGAGTCAGTTATTTTTATATAAGCCCTTTTGCCGTGGTAATCCTGTTGTTTCAGTTCTTCAAGTTTTCCGTAAAGTTCAATTTTCAAGCCGTCTGTGTTATTCAGTTTTTCAACAAACC
>JABUUX010000018.1 GCA_021442965.1 Treponema sp. | reverse complement strand
TGTTCTGGAATACATGATATTTTTATTACAATAGTTTCATTTCCTATTTGTTTAACTTCACTTAATAGAGCAAAGATTATTTGGAAAATTCTTTCCTTATCACCAAAAAGTTCTTCCGGCAGAATATTTATAAAAAGCTTTAAACGTCCTTTTAGGCTGATGTCTGTGTCATAAATATATTTTATACTGTCACATATAAAAGCTTTTGGCTTGTAAAGTTCTTCGTGTAAATTTAATCCGCGGCTAGTGCGGCGTATGCTTACCAGCATATCCTGAATTGAGTTCAGAATTTCTTTCCCGCTGGTTTCCATACCTGTAAGTAATTCTTCTGAATCTTTATGATTTCCGGATTCCAGTGCTTCAGAAACTTTGTTAGTCCAACTGTAAATTTCATTTCCAATTTCTGAATACAAGTTTTCCATGTAGTGGGTTCGTGATATAGAGATTTGTGCTTCGTTCTGTAATTCATCCAAAAGATTTTTTACTTCAGATCTTTCTTCTTTATCTTCCTGGATTATTTCTTTAGCATAATGAACACAGTTACTGATTCTGTTACATCCGTTATAAATGGCTGTGGTCATTTGGCGGCAGGTGTCATATCCGCAGGCAGAACAATTCACACCCTGTTTTTCGTGAGAGATTTTCTTCATAGACCTAAAAATTTCTTCACGTTCTTCATCAGCTGGTTCAATAATTTTACAGGTTTCGGATTTATCGGAATATTTTCGAATAAAATCTTTTAAATCTAAATCTTTAAACTGTTCGTTTAATCCTTTTAAGCGTTCTTCTGGCGTGGTAGTAGTCCAAGCTTCACTTTTATTTGTTTTTTTGTTACTTGTCTTTACGTGCATCAGGTCGTAAAGGGTGTCATCAAAAATTGTCTTAGATTCTTCTACACCGGTTCCGTAAATGCAACCCGACTGACAGTTCAAAGCGTCAACAACAAAAGGAAGTTCTTTATTTTCCAATACTCTGGCTTTGTAATCGTTTAAAAAATGATATGCGTGTTTTTCTCCGTCAATGCGTCGAATAAATACGTCCTCTCCTAAAAACCATTTTATATTTTCAGAAAGACCGCCCGGCATTGGATAGATGGAACCAAGACCGTATTCCATTTCATTTTTTACCGGTTCTCCAAAAATATTGTGTACTCTGGCATACTGCATAAGGTGATTAAAGGCAACATTGTAAGAAACAAGTCCTTCATTATTAGGATCATCAATTTCACGTTTTTTTGAAATGCACGGACTTATAAAAGCCAGTTTATCTGACAGTTTCATGTATTTTCTAAAATAAACTGCAGCACACATAACTGGGGATTGAACAGGGACTAATTTTGGAATTAATTCTGGAACAAAGTGTTCAATATAATTTACAATCGCAGGACAAGGTTGAGAGATTCCTCCATAGAAATTATTCTCGGTAATGTATTTTAGGTATCCCCATGTGGTAATATCTGCACCAAAACTGACGCTTAGAATTTTGTTCACACCTTTATCTTTTAGTCCGCCAAGTACACGTTCATATTCATCAGGATAATTTGCGGCAAAAGCCGGAGCCCATAGTACAGAAATTTTCTCTCCCTTTTCCAGATCATTAAAGAAGCGTTCTGTGTCATCCCGAAAAGCTCTGGCATGGTGTTCGCACGCATCAAAGCAGGCTCCGCATGCTATGCATTTGGATCCGTCAACTTCAATCCGGGAAGAACCGTCATTCATTTCTATTGCGTGGTTTGCTGTAATAATTGGGCAGACAGAAATACATCTGTTACAGCCAATGCAGTTTTCGTTTGTATATACAAGTCCTGTTTGATTTATTGTAGTCATGCTGAAGTTTCCTCCAATATGACAGCGTCCTCATTCTTTAAATATCCCAGAATGCCGCTTAGAATAAGCCTGAAAATTTCTTCTTCTGTTTCAGGGGTATCTTGAAGAAGTCCTTCTGCAATACATTTTGCATACATAACAGTATTTCTTAGAATATGAATCCAAAGTAAATTAACATTTGCAGTTTTTAGTCTGGGAAATACAGCAACAAATACATCTATGTTTTTGAAAAAACTTTTGAAGTGGGTGTTTTCTTTAGACCTTTTAAATTCAGGGAAAAGCGAACTGTCTCTAAAACGGTGATAAAAAACAGATTCGTCAGGATGGGTTGTCCAATAGCGGAAAAATGGACTCCAAAGAGATTTCATTGCTGATTTGGGATCTGTTAGAACGGAATGTGGTGATATTTGAATGTCATCAAAGATTGAGGCAACTTCTTTATCCACATAATAGAAACATTCTTCCATAAGCTCATTTTTGGTCGAAAAGTGGCGGTAAATGGCACCTTGTGTCAGACCGGCCAGTTCGCTGATGTTCTGAATGCGGATCCCCTCAAACCCGTACTGCCTTACACCTTTGATGGCAGATTTCAAAATGTGTTCCCTGGTGGAAGTCATAATGATATCTCCTAAAAATGTAAGTAAACGTTTACTTA
>JABUUX010000299.1 GCA_021442965.1 Treponema sp. | reverse complement strand
TTGAATTCTCTCAGCGTGTAAACTCTGTCTTCATCAGGGAATACATGACTTTCACTCCATTGGAGGACAACATAAGGAATGCCTTCTTTTGTATATTTTTCTCTAAGGGCATCCTGTTCTTTTGTGTAATTTTCGTTTTTGTTCAAATTACAACTCCTTTAGTAAGATAATCCGTTGCCTTTTCGTGAATTCAATTTTTTATTCTTTTCGTTCATTTCTTCTCGTGTTTTTCTGACTTCAAGGTTGAAGTCTTTTGCGGTATAACTTTTGGCGTATCTGGTTCCAGCATCTAATGCTCGGGTGATTGCTTCTCCTACTTTCCATGGCTTACTGCCATTTACTTTAGATTCTTCAAAAATAGTTCCTAAAAGTTCATAACAGTTTTGCTTTACCTGTGGATTAATTGTATTTGTAATTTTTCCTCCACATGCAGATTGACAGCAATGGCGGGCCTGGGCATTTATTAGTGCTGAAAAATCGACTCTCGAAGAAGCAGGGGATGCCTTTGCATAGGTTTCCTGTGCTTTTTCACATTGTCCTTTCAGGTTATTTTTCAGAGTATTCAATAAGGGAGATTTGTTCCCATTTTTGATATTCTCTGAAAAGTTCTTGTGATTTTCAGCTTCGTAAATGCGACCATTTTCAAAAGTAGTAGAATAGTGGTCCTGTATTTGTTGTTTTGATCTATCGTCCAATGAATCATAGTTATATAAAAACTGTGCTTTGGCTTTAGATCCATTTTCTGAAATATACAGTTCATTTTCCTTTATGTGATTTGCGTTCGCAAACTTTGTCAGACAGAGAACAGGTTCTGCTCCTTGTTTTAGGTTAAGCTTGATACCTTCTTTCTGTAATTTCTCAAGTGTGTCTCCGTAAATCCACATATTTGATTTATACCCTTGTTTGGCCGCCATTTGTTCAAGTGCAATCAGGTTTTCATCATTTATTATTTTTCCAGTAGTTACTTCCATTGGAAAATTTGTCGTATTGAAGAAAGGAAGATTTTTATTTTCAACATTCTTCTCTACTGCTTTATAAATCTGAGCATAGAAATATTCTTCTGTTGAAAGCCCATGATTGAATGTAGAACCATCACGCCATGCAGTCTGAAAAAACTCCATGGCACCTCCACCTTAGAAACAATATTCATTATCGTTCTGTTTTCGAGTCTGCTTAGGCTTAGGCTTTTCCTGTTCTTGAGTCACTTCCTTACTCTGTACAAGAGATTTCAAAATTTCTGAAGAACGCTTGTCAGCTTCAAAAAGAATATTTCCAAGAGAAGGAAGTTCTTTGTTTTTCTCTTCAATCTTTTTCATATCATTTTCCAAAGTAGGCATGATATTGGCTTTGAATTCTGAAGCGAGTGCAGGATCAACTGAAATATTGAAACCAGCCTTACATGCAGCAAGATAACTTCCAAGATATTCCTTTGGTTCTGAAGAACCGATTACCATCGAATAGTCTTTAAGGTTATCCATTTGTTTAATTTTTTCTGAGGATATACGCATAAAGACTTCCGGATTTTCAGTCTGTTCTGCAAAGAAGAGAGACGAAGTATGAATGGTACCGTCTTTTTCATCCTTGAAGTTATAAAACACACCTTTTTCTCCTTCACGGATGGAATTATCCATTCCATTGATGGAAGTACGGGATGCAACGACGTTTGATTCGTAGCCTTTGTTGAGTTTTGCAAACTGCACTGGGATAAGGCGGTTAGCCGGAAGACAGTAACCTGTTGCTGCGTTATAGATAGGTTCTGCTTTGATTTTGCCGTTCTGGTCAGGAAGAAACGGAGCCTTGTTGTTTTCAAGACCTTCCTTGAAGACTTTGGCATTGTGAGAAGGAATCCAGAAGCCGTTGAATTCTTTTTTGGCTACTGGAGTTTCAAATGGATTTTTGTTTTCCATAAAAGTCCTGTTTAGGGCAGACAGGAACATTTGTACTGGGATATCAAATGTCAATGTAACATCTACTTTCTAGTATTACATATAAAATATAATAATGTAATAATAGAAAACTGTCAATAATAGAAAGCGTGAATATTTTTACGAAAAACTCCTTGACTTTTTCATAAATCAGAAGTATATTAAATATAGATAAACTCATTGAGTTATTCTAAGGAGGCAATTATGGCAAAAGGCGGTGCTCGTGCAGGAGCCGGTAGACCAAGTGGTAAAAAGTATAAATGTATAACTCTTACATTAGATGAAGAAGCTGTTGAAATATTGAAATTTATGGCAAAAGAGAAGGGGATGACCATTAGTCAGTTTATCACTGACCACTTCCGTCTTCCTTATTACAAAAATCTTCCAAGTAAAAATGAATTGGAAGAATTGAACAATATGCCTGATGAAGATCCGGGTGAATACAAAGTGGACTAGTTATTAGTTCAAGGAGGTCTTTATGTTTAACTTTATTGGAAAATCGATTGGTGTTGTTGTTGTGTTTTTTATTTTCTTTGCACTGACTGATCACACAAAGGAA
>JABUUX010000466.1 GCA_021442965.1 Treponema sp. | reverse complement strand
TCACTCCGCTTTTATCAGATACTTTCAATTTTTTTAAATACTTTTCGCACCATAAAAACTGATGCAATACACATTCCTATTTCTGCAAAAGTCTGTGAAAATCCAATACCATAAACAGGGATTAAAATATTTAATATAAGAAGTGCCGGAATTTCCAATATTATTTTTCTTAAAAATGCAAAAATTAATGAATATTTTCCATATCCGCAAGCCTGAAAAATTCCTACTGCAAGGAAATCTATGCACAAAAAAGGAATTGCGGATGCCATGGAACGAAGAAAGATTTTTCCGTATGAAACAATCAATTCATCATTCATAAACATACGGATTAATTGAGGGGCAAAAATCATATACACAGATGTAGTAACTGCAAGTATCCCAATATCAAGTTTTACAGTAAATGATAAAAGTTCTTTCATACGGTTTGGATTTTTTGCCCCAAAATTATATGCAAGTAATGGCATAACACCTTGTCCGATTGCCATTGCTACAAAAAAAGAAATACTTGTAATCTTTGAAGAAATGCCCATACTTGCTACAACATTCGCTCCATAGCCTGAAGCAAAATTATTCTGAATTGTCATGCCTGTTACATTCAAAATATTCTGGATTGCAGCTGGAATGCCCACAGCCAATACACCAATAACAATTTCTTTATTTAAAGTAAGCCTTTTAGGATTTATGCAAACAAATGTTTTTCCACGTTTAATAAAAAGAAAAATAAAAAAATACAGACATGCAAAACAATTTGAAATAAAAGTTGCTAATCCTGCACCCGCCGCACCCATATTTAAAAACTGAGGAAGAATAAAAAATGGATCCAAAATAATATTCAACAAACATCCGCTCATTGCTCCAATACTTGCATTTAATGCACTTCCTTCTGCACGAACCAAATTTGACATAACAACATTTAAAATTGCAGGCACAGCACCAAAAGAACATGTCCATAAAAGATATCTTCTTGTTTCTACATAAGTTAAACTGTCTGTTCCCAATATTCTTAAAACAAAAGAACTGCAAATTGTATATACAAATGCAAACAAAATGCCCGAAATTATAGCTCCGTAAAATCCAAATGAACTACTGCGAGCAACTGTATCATAATCTTTACGCCCCAAACCACGTCCCATCATGCTGGAAGTACCCACGCCAAATAAATTATTCACAGCATTAAACGCCATAAGGAGCGGGGCCGCCAAAGTTACAGCCGCATTCTGAATCGGATCATTTAACTTTCCAACAAAAAAAGTATCTGCCAAAGAATACAAAACCATTACAAGGGTTCCGGCAATTGTTGGAATACATACCTTTAGAACCGCCTGCCAAGCCGGCATAGTTTCAAAAAGAGCAGTTTTATCTGATGTAGATTTTATTTTCATATACACAGTTTAACATCTGTGTTTTATTTTATACACAGGGTTTTTGAGAGAAGGAAACAGATTATAAATGTAAGAGAAAGTTTTTTCAGGATAGAACTATTTTATACAGTTAATGTCGTAGAATTAATTTGTTTATATTACCTCACGTTTAAAATAAATGCGGTATAATATCATATAAGAGGTACCTTTATGAAAATTAATTCAAATTTTGCAGGTCAGGAAAACGGTTATTCACGCTCAATCACATTAAGAAACGCACTGATTCCTCAGGGGAAAACTGAAGAAAATGTTCAGAAATTTTTGGAACGGGATAAAGAACGTGCAGACGCATACCCAGAAGTAAAAAAAGTAATAGACAAACTTCATAAATCAATTATTGAAGACGTTTTAAAATCAATAGATACTGACTGGCAACCTTTGGCAGATGCATTGACTGAATACCAGAAAACAAAAGATGCAAAAGCTAAAAAAGAACTGGAAAATCAGCAAATTAAAATGATGAAAGTCATAACACAACTTTTTTCTACCGATGACCGCTTCAAAAAAGTTTTCGGTAAAGAATTGTTTTCTGAACTTTTACCGGCACTAATACAATCTGATGAAGAAGTAAAAGAAAAAGAAGCTCTTATAAATCAGTTCAATAAATTCAGCACATATTTTACGGGCTTTCATGAAAACAGACGGAATATATACAACTGGGAATCTGGTCCGACTTCTGTAAGTTATCGCATTGTGCATGACAATTTTCCAAAATTCATGGCAAACATCAAACTGTATGAGGAATTGAAAAAGAATCATAATCAGGTTCTTGTTGATACAGAAAACTCATTGAAAGAATTTTTAAACGGCATAAAACTTGATAATATTTTCTGTGTAAACGGATTTAACAAAGTCTTAAACCAAAGCGGAATTAATTTTTACAACACAATAATCGGCGGTATTTCAAAAGAAGCGGGGACAGAAAAAATCCAGGGCTTGAACGAACATATAAATTTGTACAGGCAGCATTTACCACAGGAGGCACAAAAATCTTTCCGAGGGAAAATGGTTGTTTTATACAAACAGATTTTGAGCGACCGTGAAAAAGTCAGTTTTATTCCTGAAGGA
>JABUUX010000410.1 GCA_021442965.1 Treponema sp. | reverse complement strand
CCTGTAACATAAGTTTCATTCATATGATTATCAAATGCATTTTGCAAATCCTCTGAAAATCTTCCATCCGGATCCAGATACTTCACCGGATTGTTCCCCGCGTAGTGGTACAGATTCCCGTTCACCGTGTTGAACAACCCTCCCATTCCCGGAAGATTGCCCGCTTCCTTTTCCGTGCCTTTCCCTGCCGCCGGAACATATTCCCCAAGTGCCGGGTCCGTACTCAACCACCTGCTGTACTTCGGATCCAGATACCGCGCACCGTAATAATACAGCCCTGTTTCTTCATCCATCTCTTTTGCGGTGAACTTATACGGAAGCCATTCAAGGCAGTTGTTCTTTATCAATCAAATTTATGATTTTTTGCATCATCAAAAGTTCGATATAACTCTCCAATTCCTATTGTAATTAAATCATCTGCTTTAATTTCTATGACATCATCATAATTTCCTTCTCTTAAAATTGTAACATAAACAAACGTAGGACAATAAGATATATCAATAACGTCATAGTTTTCATGTCTCGCTGTAACTATTATTTTATTGCTACTCATTTCCTTACAACCATTAGTATAAACTATGGGAATGTCTACTTCAGCAATAACTGCATTTTTCCCAGTATTAAAATGTATAATTTTTTTTAAACTACATTTACGAACTTCATCTAGTTTTATACTTTCTAGGGAAGCTAAATAAAAAACACTCATATTGAACACATCCTAAAAATTCATATCTCTATGAGATTGATCAATATTTTGAGACATTCCATTCTGTATTCTCTCGATATGCCATAAAACCACAAGGCATTTGATATAAATCATTAACAGTCTCATCAAGTATACAAATTTCTTCAAGACTAACTATCACAGCATTTGATTCATCAATTGGTGTTTTTCCCAAAAATTGCCACATTCCATCATCAACATCATGGTAGACCGTCGTTATAATATCACTCTTATTAATAATATTTCGTGTTGTAATAACCATTGTATTTTTATCTTCTAAAAACATATATTTCATTTGTCATTCCACCTTATTTGATTTATAAATATTTTCGTCTCGAGATAAAACTTGAGCATTTGAATTACTATTGGAGTCTCCTAGACTCTTTGGATAAATATGATCTATTTGCCATTCATCAGGACTAGGTGTTACACTTTTCATATTTTTTGTCGGTTTAGTTAACACTCTTCCATCTCCGTCTGAACGAACAATCCCACCATTTCGATTCATATTTTCATTAATAATAGCTTTTTTTTGAGCTTGAGTAAAAGGTTTACCTGGACCAACGTTAGAAGATTCTGGCAAATTTGAATATGGTTCTTTCTGAGTTGATTGAGATACTTTTGACGCTATATTTGACATACTAGAGGTAATTTTTGGTGCTACTTCACTAAACACAGCTCCCATCATAGCACCCGCTGCACCGCTTGCAGCAGCGCCAACCATTCCTTCAACAGTACCTGGCTCCCCTGTAACAAGTTTTTCTGCACAATATCCTGCAGTTCCTGCCATTGCAAAACCTGCAACTGTAGCTCCCAATGACATTCCGCATGTTGCAGCTGCAAGACCTCCTGTCACAGCTCCACCTACTGCGGCTGCTGCAATTTTCCTTGCAGAACCTCCGGCTATTGCAGCAGTTGCTCCACTTAGAACAGCACCTATGGCTGCTCCAACGGCAATATGTACCCAATTTCCGTCAGGACCGACATAGGTAATCGGATTGTTATTTCCATAAATTATACAAACTGAAATTTGTTGCATTGTAAGTCCCCCGCCAGTGGTTGCGTTCCATGAATCGGTGTGAAGCGTCCACATTTTGTTGAAGTAGAGCGTTTCAGATTTTTCTGTATACCTGTTGCTCCTCTGTCCGTCCTGCCGTAGATGTAGTTCGTTGCAAATACGGAATCAACAGAAGACACAAGCTGGTTCCGTTCGTTCCAGGTGTATGTGCGAGAGTAGCGTGTTGTTGTCTTTCCGCCTGAATCTTTGAACAAGCCCCAGCCTTAATCGGTGGAATAAACGTCAGCGGATTCCTCTGTGATTTTTGTAGTAGGTGTGTCACTCGCGCTGGTGTCAAACATAACGTTTGCCCTTTCAAATCAGTTATACCACTTGGTAGAATCGGTTCAGAACACGGACGTCGTAGAGCATTTGTCTTAGAGAATGAATGAATACGGAATGGAAGATGAAATGTCGAAATCAGAATTTCTTAAGGCGTTAACAGATATCTCCAGATTGTTTACCAACCCAAAAGAACTGTGATTGAATATTCTTTTTTTCAGAATATAACAAAACCTATTATTTGACAGTGATTACTGATTACGATAAATTTTATTTTGAAATAAAATTTAATATATATTGGAGCAGAAACATGTCTCACTCATCACACTCATCAAAAGAAATCAATTTTAACGAAGGTTCAATTCCCTCTCTTGTAATCAAAAACAGCATTCCCGCTTTAATCGCCATGGTCATGGTAATGGTTTACAA
>JABUUX010000093.1 GCA_021442965.1 Treponema sp. | reverse complement strand
AGAGTTTCAAAAATAAGGTGTTCATCGTAGCCGTTGTTGAATGCAAGACAAATTTGTTCCCATGTGTTTTTCAGAAAGAAAAGAGATTCCTCTTTATTTATTTCTGTAGGATAATATCCGTAACCGTAAGGCATTATTGTGTTTCGGCTGAAATTGTCATGATGTGTATTAAGTATAACGTACATATCGGCTTCTATTGCCCAGTCAACGATTTCTTTTACACGAGCCATCCATCTGGAATCGATTGTGTAAGACTGGTCGATTTTGTGATTATGCCATGATACAGGAATTCGGATTGTTTTAATTCCTGATTTTGCAAGAGCGTCAATCATCTCTTTTGTTGTTTTGGGTTGTCCCCATGATGTTTCAGAACCCATTCCGTTTCCTGTTGCATCCAGAGAGTTTCCAAGATTCCAACCGGCTCTCATGTTTTTTACAATTTCAAGCCCGGTCATTCCGTTCATTTTTTTAGAGCCGTTGTCTTTTACTGCTTCTGTTTTATCAAATTTGGGTACAGCCTGTTTCTTTGTTTTTGGTGCCGATGTACATGATGTTGCAATGAAAAACGTACAAAGCAGAATTGAAAAGATTTTTTTCATAAATTTTGTTTCCTCCAGTATAGAAATACTATGTGTAATTATAGAACGATAATCCCCGTTCCGTCAAAAGTCTATAATTATTCTCTTGTGTTTTATAACAGAAATAGTTTAGAGTAAGTGTGAGAATTAAAAACAGTACAAATTTTAGGAATATAGTTATGAAATCAAAAATTGTTGCGGCAGTATTTATTATCCTTGCAGTGGGGTTAAGTGTATTTTTTCTTCTTTCCAGAAAAATACAAAAAACAGGTACCGATAATTCTACTCAGGCAAAAATTGTTATGCCCAAAAATCCTGCCGCTACAAATGAAGACAGTTCTTTACCGGAAGGAGATGTAAAACAGGAATCGTTTACTTCTTTTGTAACCCTTTCTTCTTCAGAAACTTTGCTCAGTACTCTTATGCTTGATTTTGATAATGATACTTATGATGATCAGATGGTTGTTGTAAGGAAAGCGGATTCTCCTTATCTTTGTATCCTTGTAGGTCTTTATGACCCTGAAACAAAGAAATATGAACGAATATCTGAAATATCTACAAATATATCAAAGACAGGTACTTTTGCATGTTCTTCCATGGACGTTTTGGGAAATCATAGTCAGGCCTTAATTTACCAGGGAATGGAAGATTCCGGGGACTATGTAATGAATATTTACATTTGTAAAGGAGCTGGTAAAGAAGCTGAACTTTTGAATATAGGTGCTTTTGCTTCAGATGGAACAGTTTTTATTCAGCAGTCTGAACGCTCTGACAGTTATGAATTGGGTCTTTCACGAGGTGAAAGTTTTTCTGTATGGGTTTACAGTTCCGATAAAAAGGAAGAAGAGGACGGTACTACAACAAAAGGATTAAACCAGATTCAGACAGAGTATAAATGGAATCCTGCTTCAGAAAGATATGAATTTAACAGAAGTACAACAGTAACAGCAAGCCGTCTGGCTGCCAGAGAACTTTCACGCATTCAGGATGGTACAGTAGAAACTTTTGCTTCATATATGGACGGTCTTTGGTATAAGACTTCAAATACTGACAGTACAATCCGCTATCTGTATTTTAATTATAAAGACCGTGAAATTATTTTTCTAAACGGTGCTACAGAAGAAGTTTATGCCTGGGAAGATTCAAAACTCCGGCATAACGGAATATATCTGACTACAACAAATACTATCATTTCCAGTCTTCAGCGGCGTTTTGATATTATGCTTTCAAATGTGGATGAAATTTGGGTTACAGTCCGTGATGATGTACATATGGATATTAAGGAAAGTTCGCTTTGGGACGGACAGTACAAAAAAACTGGACCAAGTTATATTTTTAATGCAGATACGCCTGAAGCTGGAATTTCAAATTTTTCCCGGAAAATCCTGCCTTATGAGTGGAAAACTGATGATGAAAACTCTTTTATAAAATTTGATGGTGTAAAATACTCCGCAAAAACAGGCTCTGATGAAGAAGCCGGTATATTTTCGGTCATTTCTGTGGGAGAAGATTATGTAATTCAGCTGCGACCTGTTACAGGTTACTCTTCTCTTGAAACTGAATATAAACTGACTTTTGGTACAAAAATCATAACAGAGGTGGAAAAACGTAAGACTGTAGAGAAAACTGTTGTGGATGAAAATACTCTTATAATGATTCCTGTAAAAGTAACACCTAAGGAATGTTTTGTTACAGACGGAAGAAGCTGGCAGTTTGTTAAGTCTGTCTCTGCCAGTTCAGAGTAAAAACATCTATATTGAAAAAATCAGGCGTAAAATATAAAATAATAGCCTATGACAGCTAATGAATTACGCTCAAAATATATTGAGTTTTTTAAATCAAAAGGACATGCAGAAATTTCAGGACAGAGTTTGATTCCTGAAAATGATCCTTCAGTTTTATTTACAACAGCCGGAATGCATCCGCTTGTTCCGTA
>JABUUX010000354.1 GCA_021442965.1 Treponema sp. | reverse complement strand
CCGCATGTTCTTTTTCATCAAGTTTCTGTTTTAATAAGGCTATTTCTTCTTCTGTTCGAAGATTAAATTTCAGCTCCCCGTTTTTATAAGCTTCTTCATCAGGATAAAAAAGAAGGGATGATTTTACAGCCTGATATACTGCAAAAATTTTATCTGCATCCAGACTGCCTGCCGCCATCTCAAAAATATCATCAAGCGGAACTCCACTTGTCTGATTATCTGACATAAAAAGTTCATAGGCTTCAGAAAGTCCCGTCTCAAAAGCACCTTCAGAACTTAAAGCAAAATCCAGCACTTTCTCCAAAGAAGAACAAGGCGATTCGCTCAAAACAATAAAATCTTTTTCCCGAACCTTCTGTTCAGAGTACACAGCCTTTTTTCCGGTATTTGTGGCAGGAGTACTGCACCAGCGGATAAGATATTTTTCACCGTCACGTTCAACTACAACGGCGGCGTTAGATTTATATAAAACAAGTGAATTTTTAGAAAGCATAATTTTATTATAAAAGAAAAATCAAAGTATAAAAAGAATCAAAAATAAAAAAAAGGCTCTTCGGGAGGAAATCGAAGAGCCTGGTATATCAGAAACGGAATATACGGTTATTTAATTATGAATTTTTCCGTCTGAATGTTCATTGCTTCTGCTGCGGCAGTATTTTTTGTAAGAGCATCATTTACAGAACTGATTGCTTCATCAATTTCATGCGTACTGTCACTCATACTTGTCATTACATCGCTGATTTTTTGGGCAATTCCTGCAAGTTTATCCATTTCTACCAGAACTTCGCGGCTTCCGGTAAGCATTTCGCTGGAATTTTCTTTTACAACATCAGTCTGAGTATTAATATCACGTACAGAATTGATTACCTGAACTGAACCCTCATTCTGTTCACGCATAGCCTGAGTAATTACTGCTTCCTGATTCTGAACATTCTGTGCCAGCTCATAAATTGTTCCGAACTGAGTCTGAACAGCAGTTGTATTATCCAGAACTTCGCCAATCAAATTTCCAAGACTCTTAAGTCTTTCTGTAATAGCCTTACTCTGACTGTTGGAATCTTCCGAAAGCTTCCTGATTTCATCAGCAACAACGGCAAATCCCTTTCCGGCCTCTCCCGCATGTGCCGCTTCAATAGCCGCATTCATGGCAAGCAGGTTTGTCTGACTTGCAATATGTGAAATAACATTTGATGCTTCCTGCATACCCGCAGATTCGTCCGAAATCTTCTTTGAAGTTTCTACAGCCAGAGCAACCTTCTTTTGAGCAGTCTGAGATTCTTCGTTCAAAGACTGAATAGTCTGACTGTTTTTTTCAAGGATTGTATTTACTGACTGAATATTTGCAACCATCTGTTCAATTGCCGATGAAGCTACTTCAATACTTTCTACCTGGGCATTAATATTTTCCCCAAGCTGCGAAAGATTTCCCGTAATCTGATTTACAGTTGCACGGGTTTCTTCAACTCCGGCACTCTGATCCGTCATATCACCCTTAACACCTTCTATTTTAGCTGAAATATCAGAAACAACATTATTCATCTGTTCAATTGAAACAATCAGCTGGTTTGCTGTTTCTGCCGTTACCTGTCCCGAAGCCTGAATTTCCTTAATAAGTTTTCTGGTATTTTCAGAAAAAGTATTGAAATCTACAGACAAAACACCAAAAGTATCACGGGAAAGCACTTCCAGGTTATCCGAAGTATAGTCACCTTCACTTACCTTACCGGCAAATTTATCCAGTTCCTTAATAATTTTGCTTTTGTCATGCATAAGGATAAACATATCCAGCGAACAGACTATAAAAGTAAAAATAACTACAAAACAAATACGCAATATCTGCTCAGTCATTTCTCCGTCCCCAAGCAGATATGCTGCCATAAGCGATACCGAACCAAAGGCAGAAAATGCACCTGTCAGAGTTGAAGAAAGATTAACTTCAATGCCAAGAACTTTTTTATCGATAGGAATAAACTTTATATATTTTGAAAGTCCCTGAGTAAAAAGAACGTAAAATGGAGTACAGTAAAGCCCTACCCCTGCAAAAGTAGCAAAAATAACAACTCCACCGCCTTCACTAAAAGGAAGACCCAAATCTTTTATAAGCATAAAAGGCATAAATACATTAATTACTAAAGGAATTAAAAGTGAAAGAACTATATACAGTTTAAAAGTTTTATTAGCCCTATAAGAACTTTCATAAGTACCGTCATACCCCTTTATAGGTTTCATAAAAATAAGATACAGAATAGGTGGAAGAATAAGCATGAACCAGAAGAACATAACAAAGATTCTGTTTCTAAAAATCCTTATTCCGGTCTCATAATCAAACTGTCCGGATGTAGCAATTAACATAGGAAGTACAATTACGGGAGAAAAGAAAATTAAATAATTGAAAAGCAGAATTGTAAATTTTGGCTTGGGATTCTTACTCTTTCCGATGAGTTTTTCCATAAAATACCTCTCTTTTATTAGACTTGTATTTTAAGTTTACCACAGCTTTTTAAATATAACAAATATTTATTCTATTTTCTCCATTTC
>JABUUX010000166.1 GCA_021442965.1 Treponema sp. | reverse complement strand
GAATACCTGGACCGCATTGTAGAAAAGGGAGACAAAGTTTCTGGAAGCGGAACAAGTGCTGTTTACGAGTACACAGTTTACGGTAACAAGCAGCAGTATCAGATGGATATTGTGCCTTATGTATATGAAGTGGTAACAGGGCTTAGTTCTCTTAAGACAAAAAATCCTACAGTATACACCAGAAACTCTCTTGGACACTACAGCGTTCGTGCAGCTGTAACAAACAGTAACAAGAGTACTGCAGATAATGAAACTATTACACTTAAGGGATGGAATTTGAACGGCACAACTGTTGCAGTTACAAACGGAACATCAGTTAATAAAGAAGACGGAAAGATTACCTTTACAACAGAAACACTTCAAACAGCATCTCTTACTGCAACTGTAAACAGCATCCCGCTTATGAATAACATCAATAATAACGATGCTATGGGTGACTGTGCTTCTTCCGACAGCGAAAGTGGAGCATACCAGAACTGTTACAACCGTACACCAAACGGAGACAACAACAACCTGCTTACAGATGATATTTACTTTGACGTTTGGGAAATCAATAACCGCGTTGCAGAACCGTCAAATCAATCAATTGGCGGAACAAAAATGCAGGTAAACTCAACTAACGGTCTTATCCAGTATGCTTACTCAGACGGTACTTACTTTGTAATGGGTAATACACCAAGTACAGGAAACGCCAATCAAAAAGCAACATCTGGAACCCAGTGGGCTCAGGGTTGGGATATCGTTCAGGAACCTTCTGTAGGCTTTATGGTTGATGCAAACGGATATACTGTTGGTACAGGGCACCCTTCAGATACTGATGAGGGTAACTGTCCGGATACATATTGTATTATGTCTTCAAAATGGGGCTTTGGCTTTACAGACGGTAACGGAGGCTTCCGCCAGTTTGTAACAAATATGAAGATACTGGAAACAACTGTTGAAAAGACTAATAATGTAACAACAAACCACAGACAGAAAATTAAATCTTCTGCTCTGGCATCTTCTTCCGCAAATGTATACCTTGCTTATTACGATGCTATGAACAAAGAAATAAGATTCCGTGCAGGTGCTATGGCGGCAAATGATGGAAATGTTACATCAGGTGATGCAGATCCTAACTGGGCAAGTAAAAGTGGATGGATGACTCGTTCTTCATATACTTCATTTGGAATGTTTGATGCAAACTCATCTACAGGAAATGGTTTAAGTGCTCTTTCATACGACCAAAGCCGCGGTAACTCTCAGACAATTGCGGGTAAAAATACAGGACGCGGTACAAGTGAATACGTTTCTATTGCTGTTTCACAGAATTCATCAAATCAGGATGTAGTTTCTGCAGTATGGCTTGATGCTACAACTGGTACTCCAAGCCTTAAGTACAGTTATATTGAAGACCCAGTAGGAAATATTGATACAATTAAAAAAGACCAGACTGCAAAAAACTGGAATACTCCAAAAACAATTTTCAGCAATTTCGGTGGTGGTGAACACTGTGTAATTGCCTCAGATAAAAACGGTGGTATTCATATTGCAGCATACGCCGGTAACGGTTACCTGTACTACGCTTATGCAAAGAGTTATGATTCAGACTTTATTGAATGCTGCATTGATGCTACAGACGGAGTTGGTCAGTACGTAACACTTGACGTGGCTTTGAACAGTGCTGGAAACCCTATTCCTTACATAGGATACTACAGCACTGCCGGTAAACCTAAGTACGCATTCCTTACAGATGATGTAGCCGCTGAAATAAAAGAAGCTACAGATTTATCAGGACTTGATATAAACGGAGTGGATTCATCTAATGCATATAACGGAAAGTGGAATGTTTCTGTAGTTCCTACAAAAGACGGACTTTCATTAAAGCCTGGTGATAAAATTAACGTTGGTGTATGGAAGGCTACAAACGGAACATTAAAATATTCTACAACAGACGGGAATGCACCTGGAAGTACTAACATTGGAACAAGTACGTTCGGTTCTTCCACCTACGAAATCAGATGTGACTCAGGCGGAAACAGAACTTCAACACGCAACGAGAGCGTAGCGTACGGTAACGGTACTAAAAACGGTGTACTTGTTTATCAGATTGTAGATAGTACAGGTAATAAGTATAACTGCCTTGAAAGTGCACAGATGAGGTAGTAATGGTTTCGACGGGCTCATCCGCAGCTGTGGTCATTGAGCGTGTCGAAAAGAAATCACAAAGGCTTTGTGTAATTTGAAAACAAAACACCCTGTATAAAGGAGAAATCCACTTGTACAGGGTGTTTTTGTTTTTATAGTGTATAAAACTTGGTTTATAAAAGGTTCAGTTCCTCAACAGAAATTCCAGTGTAATTAGAAATTGAATTTACAGGAATTCCGTCTTTAAGCATTTTATGTGCCATTTCAATTGTTGCAGACCGTGCTTTTTCTCTACCTTCTTTAAGACCTTCCTCACGGCCTTCTGCTCTGCCTTCTGCACGACCTTCAGCTCTGCCTTCTGCAAGTCCCTCGATTTTTGCTTCTTCCCGGGCTTTTTCCAAATCCGGCTTAACGTACTCTTTCAA
>JABUUX010000079.1 GCA_021442965.1 Treponema sp. | reverse complement strand
TCAAAAGGAAATGAAACAGAAGAAACACTTCTTCTTTCCCCAAAAGCTGTAAACCGTTCAGTTCCTATTATTCTTTGCGACGAAGAAGATGTCGAAGGTGAACACGGAGCCACAATCGGACGCCTTTCTGACGAAGTTTTATTTTATATGCAGTCCCACGGCATTTCAGAAGATGAAGCCTGTGCTCTTATGGCAGAAGCAAAAATCAACGCCGTAAAAGCAAAAATTCCCCACGCTTATGTTCAGGAAAAACTTGAAAAGTTTATTTCGGAAAGGATTAAATAATCATTTGAGAATATACACCTTGCTTTTTAATTAAATCGTCATGTGTGCCTTCTTCGATAATGTTACCTTTTTCCAATACAACTATTCTGTCACAATTATGGATAGTTGATAGTCTGTGTGCTATTGTGATAATAGTTAAACCTTTTTTATGTAAATCTTTGATTATTTTTACAATTTGCTTTTCCGAGACAATATCAAGATTACTTGTGGCTTCATCAAAAATCATTAAAAGAGGATTTTTTAAAAGAGCACGTGCAATTGCAATTTTTTGTTTTTCGCCACCACTCAAAGAAGTGCCATTTTCTCCAACGATTGAATCAAATCCATGCTCCAGAGAAATAATTTTATCATATATACCGACTTGTTTAGTGACATCAATCACCTTTTCCATCGTTACTGTTTGATTAAAAAGTGTAATATTATCTAAAATTGTTCCAGAAAATAAAACTATATCCTGAGGAATATAAGCAATTTTTGAATAAAGCCACGATGTATCAATTTTCTCCAAATCTTTCCCATTAAAAGAAATATTACCCGAATCAATTTGATAAAATTTTAAAAGGAGTTTCGCAAAAGTCGTTTTACCACATCCTGTTTTTCCTACTAAAGAAATCCATTCTCCATGATTTATATGAAGAGTGAAATTCTCATAAACAGGTATTAGCCCAGAATAAGCAAAAGAGATTTTATCAAACATTATTTCTGTATCATGTTTTTCAGGTATCTCTTTTCCATTAGAATCTATTGTTTCTGTATATAAAATTTCAAATAACCTCTCTATAGCTGCCAAAGCTTCTTGAATTCCTGCTTGTAAGTCCATAAGTGAATTTATTGAGGAAGAAAAAAATCCACTTAATGATAGAAAAGCAGCAACTTGTCCTAGAGTACTTGAACCTTTCATCGCAAAATAAAAACCCGAAATTAAAATTAAAACTGAAGATGTCCTTGTTATTAATGAAACAAAGGATTTTTGTATAACACAATGCTCATCTATATTCCAACTTATATTAAAAGATTTTGATTGTCTTTTTTTATATTCTTTAGAAAACGAATCACTTGCAGGCATTGTTTTTATCGTTTCAATTCCATTAAAACTTTCCGTTGTAAATGCCTGTAAATTCGAATAGAGCTCCATATCCTTTGGATAATATTCTTTATAGAATCTTCCAAAAATAAAAGAAACAATTCCAAGAAGAAAAATAAAAATAACAGAAATTCCAAACATGCTTTTATTTATTTTAAAAAGTGCTACCCCAACAATCAGAAAGGTTATTATATTCGTTATAACAGAAATTATACCGTAAGATAGAGCATACCTGACTTTCTTTGTATCATTTAGTCTTGAAGTAAGTTCTCCGCTTTTATGTTGTTCAAGAAAAGAAAAAGGAAGATTCAATACCTTTGAATAAAACTCCTGCATAAGTTCACAATCCATTGAAAAAGATATTTTTTGAATAACAAGTGATTTTATACCAGTCAATGAAAGATTTATAACAACAATTAACAGCATAATGATGGATATTGTTATAAGTGTAAGCTTAGCATTAGAAGTAAGAACGTCATCAATTAAATAACTTAACAGATAAGATTCAAAAATACTTAAAAGAGAAATTATTACTGAAATAAGTACAGTTATTACCAGTTTAAATTTATATTTATTCAAAATTTTCAATATGCCTATCAATTTTTTTTTCTTAATCATTTGAAACCAGACTTTGTAAAAATTTTTCGAATATTGTATTTTGTGAAACTTTGATTTTTACTTTTGTGGAAGTCCCCACATGCAAATATACTTTTTTCTTTTTTCTATCCTGTAAAAAGTTTTGTGATAAATTAACAATAACTGGAAAATTTTTTTCATAAGAAATATCTGTGCTTTGTATCGCATCGGGAGGTATAAGTCCTACTGTTCCTATCAATTTTCCATATTTTGTCCAAGGTAAATCATCTATCTGAACTATAACTTCCTGTCCGATAGTAATTTTTGAAATTTTAGAAGCAGGCACATAAGCAACGCAATTCAAAGAATCAATATCTGGAACAATATTTAGAATTTCAGTTCCATCATAAAGAAAATCTCCAACCTGGATTTTTTTAATTTCACTAATGTATCCAGAAACGGGCGAATACACCTGAGACTGTGAAATTATCTGCTCTATTTTCATAATTTCAATCTGGCAATTTTGTAATTTTTCGTTATTAGCAGCAATATTTTCTCTTAATTGTATTTTTTGCGTTTCAAGCCAAGATTCAAAAGTATATTTTTCC
>JABUUX010000160.1 GCA_021442965.1 Treponema sp. | reverse complement strand
AGTTCCCCAAAGATGATTCTGGATACATTACACCGAAGTGCAATTCCGACTGCCTTCAGAGTGTCTTTTCCTGCTGCCCAAATGTTTACGCGGTCACGGGCATTGCACTGGATTTCTCCTGCATCTTCTACAATGTAAAAGCGGTCGTCAGGAGTGTAATCTTTCATGCGGTCAATGATTGCGTTCAGGAGAGTTGTTTTCCCTGAACCAGTTTCCCCGCCGATGATGATGTTGCTCCTTTTCTGGATGTGTTCTGTCAAAAGCGAGAACTGTTCCTGAGTCATACGTCCGCCTTCCACATAGCTTTCAAGCGTAAAAACTTTGCTTGGCGGGCGACGGATAAAAAACATCGGATTTTCAGTTGCTCTTGGCGGAAGAATTCCTTCGATTCGGATTTTCCAGTTTGGAAGAACACCTTCTACGATGGGGTTGTCCGGGTCAATCGTAATTCCCAAGACTGCGGCACTGGCATAGATAATTCGGGTTGTTGTGGCATCATCAAAATTGATACCGGTAAACACTTTACCCATGCCCATACCTTCTACAATCAGTTCGCCACCACGACCGATGGCAATGTCCGTTACTCGTTTGTCCTCAATGTAGGGGATGATCAGTTTCATATCATCTTCCAGGTTCCGGAGCCACTTGTCACGTTTAACCTGCTGTTGGTCCGTTACAATTGCTGACATATATTTCCCTTAAGCCTTTGCTTTTTTTGCAAAGCGACAGCTATGGTTCTGTTTTGATGAGAAGACTTGAAAAGTGTGTGATTTTTATAAAGAGAATGAGGACGTAATGTTGTCTTTGTTTTAATCAAACTATTCCAGCCTTTGGGCAGGCAGATTTCGTTTGTTTATGATTATACTGTATATTATTATTCAAGATTGTGCAAGTAGTTTTTAGGGTGTATTATATTGAATAAGAAAAAAATATAAGGAAATCCGAGAATTATTCGACAATAAAAGTAGATAAAATGTGTTTGCCGGAGGTTTCTATGGCAGTATCTTATAATCCGTTTTCTGTTATGACTACAGATTTTCATAAGGAACATTATTCAAATGAACTTTCCCCATCAAGCAAGGATATTGAAAAGGTTTTAGGGATTAAACTTGATGAAGGAACAGAAAACTGGCTTGATTCAATAACAGGGGAAGAAGCCCACAAACTTTTAAAAGAGATGCTTGAACAGGAAAAACAATAAAAAAGGCACCACTTTTTAAAAGTGGCACCTTGTAGATTATTCTCCTTTTGTATAAATATCCAGCACAATATTTTCTATCATGCTGCCGTGATTTCCTTTCAAGGCAGTTTCTACAGTGTTTAAAAACTGCGAAACTTTTGCATCCGTAACATACTCCTTTTCCGTGCTGTCGGACGGGAATATTTTGAGCATAAGCCTTGTCTGTTCCAGAAGCATCACAGCAAGCAAATCAATCTTATGTTCCAGAAATCTTATTTTGGAACGGTTGTCTTCCAGTGCCTGATACAAGAGCTGCGGATCCTGAAGTTTGTTTTCATAATACTTACTGCAGATATCCCTGACAATAATTGATTTTGTCGTATTCAGACTGTGAGCTTCTTCTTTTAACAGAAAGTCGATATTCGGCTGAAGGCGGACACTTATTGTTTCGCCTAACTTTCCCAGTGAGTCTTCAGTTCTTTCCATACCTATCTTTCTACATCCTCCCGCTTTCGTTTTTGTTCAGGCTTTTGAGGGAAGAGTTTTTCGTTTACCTTTCTGTCAAAAGTAGACTCAATTACAGGTTTGTTGTCTGCTTTTGAGCGGAAGTCAGTATAGAAATTTTTACCCGGGTCCAGATTCCATTTTTCTGTTGTGGTATAAGTGCTTATTGCACAGTCTGTGAAAGCATTGCTTTTTACGTGGAGTTTCATCACGGTGTCCAGGTGATCCCTTCCTTCGTGAGACAGTTTGTTCCAAAGAGCATCTGTTACAACAGGGAAGGCACTGACAGCCCCTGATTCCATTGCAGATTTTTCAAGAGCATTTCTGACAACCATAGAATCATTTTCGAAAAAGCCTTTGTCAAAATACTGGACGGCTGAAATGTTTCTGTCCGCATTGGTGAAGGCTACCGGAATGAAATTGTCGTTCCAGCTGTTTGTGTCGTTGATTCTGCGTGCGACTTTTTTTAAAGCACTGGTTCCGCATACATCAAGTCCTGCCCATTCAGGTTTGTTTTCGGCTTCAAGGCGGTCTTTTTCTGCCACTGCAAGAGGTTTTACGGTTTCCCATTTACCACTCTGAACTGAATACAGATTGAAACTGTCATGATCCAGGATGATATGACCTGCAAAACGGTTTTCACCATAACTTGGCTTCATAGTTCGTTCAAGAATATTTGTCAAAGTCCTGTCATAATCACTTGCTTCAACATTTCCGCTCGGGTGATTGTGAACAACCGCTACCATAAGGTCTTTTTCTTCAGCACGGCTGATTACCTGTTTGAGGGTATCATCATTCGGGAAACTTACGGAACAAAAATTCGGCATATGGCTTGAGATTGCAAGCTGGTCCTGAATTTCTCCCTCTTTGTCGATAAGAAC
>JABUUX010000416.1 GCA_021442965.1 Treponema sp. | reverse complement strand
GCGGCGACTTAAATAGCTTCCACTAAGCAAATGGAGTTCGAGGTTTACCGAAGAACGACATATGTTTTTCCAAATCCACCGTCTTCTGGAGGGGCAAAGCGAAAATCCTGTATGCCGTCATAATGAGAAAGGTAATCGTGAACTGTCTGCTGCAGAACTCCGTTTCCTTTTCCGTGAATTATAGAAAACTGTTTGAAGTTATGAATGGTACATAAATCAAGCTGATGTTCCAGTGCACGTACAGCCTCTTCTGAAACCATACCTAAAAGTCTAAGCTCAAATGCAGGGTAGTCGTCTCCGTTTCCTGATTTTTCTACAACAACAGAAACCGTATTTGATGTTACGGCTTTTTTTACAAGAGTAATATCTTTTTGTTTTACAGACATCTTTATAGACCCGAATTGAACGGTCCATAAATCTTTCTTATCTTTTGAAATAAGAGTTCCCCTTGTTTTCATAGTGCCCACTTCTACTTCGGTTCCCGGAGTGAAGGTGAGTGGAGTTTCTTCCATTGTTTTTGAATTTACTCCGGCAGATGTAGAAGTTACACTGGCATATTTTAATGCTTCAGAGTTTTTCATTTTCTTTTTTGAATTCTTTTTATGAGAAGTTCTTATTTTTTCGGATTGTTTTTGAATTTCTAATTCTGCCTGGCGGATTTGTTCCTCTTCAGATTCAACTTCATCTTCCAGTCTGTGACCGTTTGCTTCCAGCTCGGAAATGAACTGTTTTACACTTACAGTTTTGTCACGGGTGATTTCTCCTTCACGAATCTTGCGAACAAGGTTTTCCAATTCTTTTCTGGATTTTCTTATAAATTCATCCAGTTCTCTTGTTTTGTTGTTTTTAAGTTCATGTTCTTTTTTTCTTAGGTTAACTTCTTTTTCGGAAAGCTTCAGATTTTTTTCTTCCAGTTCTTGGATTTCTTTATCAGTCTGGCTTCTTAATCTGTCCAGTTCTGAATGTTTTTTTGTAAGCCCTTTTATGAGGGAGGAAACATCAGTCTGTTGGGTTGAGATATAAGATTTTGCATTGTTCACAATAAAGCGTGGAAGTCCAGATCTTGCTGCTATATCCAGAGCATGGCTTTCGCCTGGTATTCCCATTAAAAGTTTGTAGGACGGAGAAAGCGTGTCGGAATTGAATTCTACAGATGCATTTATACAGTTTTCATTTGTATAACCGTAATTCTTTAAAACCCCTAAATGAGTTGTTACAAGCACAAAAGATTTCCGTTCGATAAGGTGATTCAGAACAGCCATTGCAATAGCACTTCCTTCCTGAGGGTCAGTTCCGCTTCCAAGTTCATCTAAAAGTACTAGTGAATATTTGCCAGCATTCTGGCATGCGTCCGCAATGTTTTTCATGTGACCGCTGAAAGTGGAAAGTGACTGCGATAAAGACTGTTCATCTCCTATGTCTGCAAATACATTTTTGAAAACAGGCAGTCTTGTTCCCTCTTCTGCAGGAACGGGAAATCCTGCCTGGTTCATCATAGAAAGAAGTGCAAAAGTTTTAAGGCTTACGGTTTTTCCTCCGGTATTTGGTCCTGTGATTATTAGAACACGTTTCCCGTCCATAAATCGAATATCAATAGGAACTGCTTTTTCACCAAGAAGCGGATGACGTGCCTGCCTTAAAAGAGGTGGCTCTTCCAAGGTTGGCAGAGCATAAATACAATTATTTTGAATGCCATATTTTGCACAAGCGTAAGTGCAGTCAAGATTTTCCATAACGGGAAGATTTTTTCTGAATACTGGAACAAAAGGCTGCAATTCTGCAGTAGCTTTTGTGAGCACTTTTTTTATTTCTTCTTTTAGTTCAAATTCTTTTTCAATAAGCTCATTTGTACAAAGAACAGACTCTTCGGGTTCTATAAAAACAGTTTTTCCAGAGCCTGAAACTTCATGAATAATACCGTTAATTCTATTCTGCTGTCCCGCTTTTATTGCAAGTACCTGACGTCCGTTTTTAAGGGCAGGCACGTTAGATTCCAGAATATTCTGATATTTGGAGTCTGTAACGTAGCCGTGCATTATCGTTCTGATTTTTTGATTCAATGATGCTATTTGTTTTCTAATGGCTGCAATTTCCGGCAGGTCTTTTAGTTCACCGTCTTGAGTAATGATTCTGAAAATAACAGAAGATGCTTCTGAAAGATTTTCCAGTTTAGTAACTTCTTCAAAAAGGGGAGAGCCTTCAGTCATAAAAACACCGCGACATCCAGCGGGTATATTTGTTTTGAGTGAAATTGTTTTTTCTACTGCTCTGCAGAATTGGCCGATATGATATAACTGTTCTAAAGAAAGACAAGCTCCGTTTGTTTTAATTATTTCAAAAAGAGGTTTTACCGGTTCCCATAAATTAAAGGGGAGGGATGAACCGGCTGAAATAAAATGACTCCACTCCCGGCTGCACGATTTTAAAATTTCTATCTGTTTATAATCCGAAAGAGGCTTCCTTTCTGAAAGTGCGTTTTTTCCTTCTTCTGTTATGCATAAACGGGAAACTTCTTCGCGGATTTTATAAAAATCTATCTGTTCCAGTACGTCCATATCAGTTTCCAA
>JABUUX010000291.1 GCA_021442965.1 Treponema sp. | reverse complement strand
ATTATCGTAAAACAGCGCGGTACAAAATTCTATCCTGGAAGCAACGTAATGAAAGCTGGAGATGACAGCTTGTTTGCTACAGCAGACGGAAACGTTGTTTATTCAGAAAGAAACAATCACAAGATTATTTCTGTAACTCCTGTTGCAGAGTAAGTTGTAAATACAGCAGTTTTATGAAGCCCGGTGATATTAAGCCGGGCTTATTTTTTTTATCTGTCATTCCGAACTTGTTTCGGAATCTATGGAGAAATTATGGCTTTTGGTTTTGCAGACGAAGCACTTATTGAAGTAAGAAGCGGAAAGGGCGGTAACGGATGTATTTCTTTTCGCCGCGAAAAATATATTCCTCACGGAGGACCTAACGGCGGAGACGGAGGACGTGGCGGTAATGTTTATTTTGTTGTAAAAAAGAATATGCGTACACTTTCCAAACTTCGTTTCAGACAGTGTTTTAAGGCAAAGAATGGCGGAGACGGACAGGGGTGGAACCGATATGGTAAAGACGGGGAAGATGTAATTGTTCCGCTTCCGCCGGGAAGTACTGTCTGGGATGCAGAAACCGGAGACCTGATTCATGATTTTACTTCGGAAAAAGAAAATGAACCTATTCTTTTTCTGGAAGGTGGAAAAGGCGGATGGGGAAATGTTCATTTTAAAACTTCTACAAACCAGGCACCGCGTTATGCACATCCGGGAACTGAAGGTGAAACCAGAAAACTTCGCATTGAACTTTCAATCATGGCGGATGCAGGTCTTGTAGGATTCCCGAGTGCCGGAAAATCTTCTTTGCTTGCAGCTTTTACAAATGCAAGACCAAAAGTAGCTCCTTATCCTTTTACGACAAAAATACCGAATCTTGGTGTTCTTCGTGTTGATGATGAAAGCGACGTAATTATTGCAGATATTCCGGGAATTATTGAAGGCGCCAGTGAAGGGCTTGGACTTGGAGACCAGTTTTTAAAACACATTACCCGAACAAGTTGTCTGATTTTTATGATTGACGCATCAGATACTTTTGAAGGAACTAACTGCTTTACTGCATATGAAACCCTAAAAAAAGAACTTGCCAATTATTCTGAAGAACTTCTTTCAAAACCACGCATTGTATTCTGCAATAAAATTGATGTGGAAGGCGCTTATCAGAATGCTGTGGATATTATAAAACAAATTCAGGAGACGGAACCGGATACAATATGTGTTCCAATTTCTGTTTTGAATAATCGGGGAATGAAAGAAGCCCGTGAAGCCATTTTAAAAATGGTAAATAGAAATGAAGAAAAACTTTCAGTAGCCAGACAGAATGAAGTACCTTTTGGAAGTACATTTATGGCTGATGTTTCTTCAGATGATTTTGTGGATGATGAAACTCAGTATCCTGGAAGTGAAAAATAAATGAAAATTGCTGTTTTGGGCGGAAGTTTTAATCCTCTTCATAACGGGCATGTGATGATTGCACGTTCTGTTTGCGAAGATTTGGGATATGATAAAGTTTTGTTTGTTCCGGCTTTTATTCCTCCACATAAACAGATAAATTGTAATGTCAGCGCATTTGAACGGCTTCAGATGGTATCTGAATTCTGCAAAAGCGAAGAAAACGGACGTTTTGTTTGTGAATCTTGTGAAATTGAACGTGGTGGTATTTCTTATACTTGTGATACTTTGAAATATCTTTCAGAAAAATATAGAGACATTCTTGAAGGTAAACTTGCCTTTATTCTGGGAGAAGAAAGTGCGGCAGAATTTCATAAATGGAAAAATCCGGAAAAAATTGCAGAGCTTTCAGATATTGTAATTGCCCGTAGGGGAAATCCTAATAAGATGAAAATTGTGAATGGATTTGAAAGTGCAAATTTGCCTACGGGGAATTTTACGGGAGACTTTAGTGTAGAATTTAATGCTGAAAGTTTTGGTTTTCCTTTTATTGAACTGAAGAATTCTTTAGTTTTGGTTTCTTCTTCTGAAATAAGGAATCTGATTTCAGGTGGAGCCGATTGGAAACCTTTTGTTCCCTCTTCGGTTGCAAACTATATAGAAAAAAATCATCTTTACAGTTGAAAGATGATTTAAAAAGGCTTTTTTTTGAATTATACTGAATATATGGAGTACAAAAAACTTACTGAAAAAGTACAGAGTTATTGTAAAAGTCATTTGACTGAAAAACGGTATAACCACTCTGTCAGGGTTGCAGAAATGTGTTCTGAAATTGCAGAGCTTTCAGGATATGATAAGGATAGAGCTTATCTTGCAGGTATAGTACATGATATCTGTAAAGAAATTCCTCATGACGAAATGATAGCTCTTGCAGAAAGTTCAGATTTCCCTGTAACTGAAGGAGAAAAAATGAGAACTTCGCTTCTTCATGGTAAAGCAGGTGCTCAGTTTTTGAAAACAGAATTTGGAATAGATGATGATGAGTTTTTGTGTGCCATAGGGTATCACGTTTGCGGGCGTGGGGATTTTGGAATTCTTGGTAAAATTCTTTATGTAGCCGATAAAAATGAAAGAGGTCGTCCGCATGTTTTAAGAGATCCGGACTTTATAAAAAACTTATACAATAATTCTTTGGATGA
>JABUUX010000020.1 GCA_021442965.1 Treponema sp. | reverse complement strand
CAGACAATTAAGATTCTTGTTTCCTCCCTTCTGGAAGGTCTTGTTCTTGCTGTAATTATTCTTTTTATCTTCCTTCAGAATTTCAAAAGTACAATCATCATCGGTATTTCCATTCCAATTTCAGTTATCATTACTCTTCTGGCAATGAACTTTTTTGGAATCACGCTGAATATGATGACTCTTACAGGTTTGATTCTTGGTATCGGTATGATTGTAGATGCTTCAATTGTTATGATTGAAAATATCTACGCTTACCGACAGCGAGGAACAAAACCCCGTATAGCTGCTATTCTTGGAACAGAAGAAATGCTGGGTTCTGTATTGTCAGGAAACCTTACAACAATCTGCGTTTTTATTCCGTTCCTTATTTATATGGCAGATTTAGGAATGCTCGGCCAGATGTTTCAGGGAATTATTTTTACTATCGTAATAGCACTTCTTTCTTCCCTTGCAGTAGCGGTGTTCCTTGTTCCTGTTCTTGCGGGAAAATTTCTTCCTCTTTCAAACAGAACTGAAAAACCTGTAAGAAGTAAATTCTTTAAAGGTTTGTACGGATTTTTTGAATTTTGCATTCAGAAGGTAACTTCGGGCTATCGCTGGATTTTGAATAAATGTCTTAAGAACAGGTTTGTTACTATTTTAGTAGCAGTTTGTCTTCTTATAGTTTCTATTGCTTTTATTCCAAGCATGAACATTACTATGATGACAGGTGGAAGTGAAAGCTCTGTAACACTAAATCTTACAATGCCTATTGGAACTCCGCTGGAAACTACCCGTGATAATCTTTTGAAAATGGAAGATATCATTAAAGATGAGGTAAAGGGTTACAAAACCCTTACTACTTCAGCTGGTGGCGGACGAGGTGGAGCAAATACACACAAAGGAAGTATAGAAATAGGTCTTCCTGATAATCCGGAAGATCAGGTTATGTCTGCTCAGGAAATTCAGAATGTATTGCGTAAACACTTTGCAGAATTTGCCGGAGCTAATTTCAGTTTCCGTGCAGGTTTCCGCGGTCAGATGTTCGGTTCAGATATAGACATTGCCATCCGCTCTGACGATTTGGACGGAGCTATGGATGTGGCAGAAAAAATTTCTGAAGTCATAAACGGTATTGCTTCATGTTCAGAGCCTTCTGTCAGCCTTGATAAGGGACTTCCTCAGGTAGAAGTGGTAATTGACCGAGAGCGTGCGTATGATTTTGGTGTTGATGTAAATACAGTTGCAAATGAAATTAATAATGCAATTGACGGTGTAACTGCAGGTACTTACCGTTCGAACGGAAAAGATTACAGTATTGTTGTCCGCTACCAGGAATCTGACAGAAAAACACTTTTGGATTTGGAATCAATTTATGTGCGCGGTTCAAAAGGTATGGTATCGGTTGCAAACTTTGCGTCTCTTAGAAAAGGTTTTGGGCCTGTTTCAATCAGTCGCGAAAACCGCACAAGAATTATCCGTGTAACTTCAAGTATTACTGACAATACAAAAGCCGCAGATGTTGAACAGCAGATTAAGGACGGTATTGCAGCTTCATTTATTGTTCCTGAAGGTATCACTTTAAGCTATGAAGGTGCTTCAAAAGATACATCAAGCAACCTTAAACTTTTCCTTTCGATTGGAATCATGGCAATTATTCTGGTATTTGGGGTTATGGCAGCTACTTACGAATCTTTTAAAGCCCCACTCATAAACCTGGCAACAATTCCGTTCCTTATCATCGGTGTTGTTTTTGCGTTTAAGATTTCAAATACACCTATTTCAATCGTTTCGCTTGTTGGTGTCGTAATGCTTATCGGTATTGTAGTAAATAACGGTATTATTCTTGTTGACTATACAAATCTTTTGGTACGCCGTGGTATTCCACTTATGGAAGCCTGTCTTGAAGCTGGTACTTCACGACTCCGCCCGGTTTTGATGACAACTCTTACAACAATTCTTGGTATGCTTCCTATGTGTTTTGAAACAGAAGGTATGGCTAGTATGGTAGCTCCAATCGGTATGGCTGTAGTCGGCGGTCTTACTACAAGTACACTTGTTACACTTCTTGTAATTCCTGTTTTGTATTCTCTAATTATGAAGCCAAAGGATGCAAGAAAATCACTTTTGAATATTGAAAGGAAAGGTGGTGAAAATGATTAGAGTTGAAATTATTGCAAATCAGTCTGTAGAAGACGATATAAAAGAAAACCTGCACGGTTATCTTCCGGATTTGGAGTATACAATTTTACCTGCAGTTCAGGGGAAAGGAAAAACTTCTTCAAAATTGGGAGATGCCACCTGGCCTGAGATGAATTTTCTTTTGTTCTCGTATGTTGATGAAGAAACTGCAAAAAAGGTAAAAACAGTTATCGATGCTGTAATAAACAAATTTCCTAATGAAGGTATTTCTCTTTTTGCCTGTCCTGCGGTTGATTTATAGTATTTTTAATGATATTTGCGTAATTTACGGTTCATTTGCTTGAATTCATTTACTAAATTCAATAAAATATTAAAACTTATTTAGTTTTATACTTTCCGGGGTGCTGACCGGAATAAAAATAGGAGAATAGGCGATGCCTACAATTAATCA
>JABUUX010000179.1 GCA_021442965.1 Treponema sp. | reverse complement strand
CCGTGTTTCTTAACAGGCTGGTCTGTAAAAAGTTTTGTTTCAAGGAAATCAAATCCTGCAACGATTCTTGATCGTGTTTCTTCAGGATTAATTACTTCTGTAATGTATCCGCGTTTTGCAGCGATTGAAGGAGTCATAATTTCCTGTTTATAAGTCGCAGTAGCAGCCTGAACTTCGCCCGCTTTGGCAGGGTCTTTGAGTTCTTTTGCATAAAGGATTTCGATGGCACCTTCTGCACCCATAACTGCAATTTCAGCTTTTGGCCATGCGTAAACAAAGTCTGCCCCAAGATGCTGTGAACACATAGCAATGTAAGCACCACCATAGGCTTTACGTGTAATTACTGTAAGTTTTGGAACAGTTGCTTCTGAGTATGCGTAAATTACCTTTGCACCATGGCGGATAATACCTTTCTGTTCTTCCTGAGGACCTGGAATAAAGCCTGGTACATCAACAAAAGTAAGGAGCGGGATGTCAAAACTGTCACAGTATCTTATAAAACGGGCAATTTTGTCTGATGCATCGCAATCCATAACACCACCAAGTCCTTTAGGATTGTTTGCAACAATACCAACAGTTCTGCCTTCAATTTTTGCAAATCCTGTAACACAGTTGATGGCAAATTCTTTCATTACTTCAAGGAATGTATCTTCATCAATTACACAGTTTATTACGTCACGAATGTCATAGCCCTGACGTGAATTTTCCGGGATGATTTCCTGAATTTTCTTTGCACATTTTTTAGCATCGTATTTGAATTTTTCGTCAGAATCCTGTTTGTCACCGAAGTAGTGAGGGATGTAATCTAAAAGTTTTCTTACAGTTTCATAACATTCGTTTTCAGATTCTGATCGGAAATGTGCAACTCCAGATTTTGAGGAGTGAATTGAAGCACCACCAAGGTCATCAGCAGAAATATCCATAAACATTACGGATTTTACAACTTTTGGACCTGTAATGAACATCTGGCTTACTTTGTCTACAGTAAAAATAAAATCTGTAATTCCAGGAGAATATACAGCACCTCCTGCACAAGGTCCTGCAATAATAGATATTTGAGGGATAGACCCTGAAGCACGAACGTTCTGATGGAAAACGTTTCCATATCCACTTAAGGCATCAACACCTTCCTGAATACGGGCTCCACCCGAGTCATTGATTCCAATAACAGGACATCGGGCATCTACAGCCATTTTTGTAAGGTCTGCGATTTTTTTTCCGTGCATATGTCCAAGAGAACCTCCCTGGACTGTAAAATCCTGTGCATATACGGCAACTTTTCTTCCGTTGATTTTTCCAAATCCGGTAATAACACCATCGTACGGAATGTCTTTTTCTGCCATTCCAAAACTTGTACAGTTGTGGCGTACTCCGGAATAAACTTCTGTAAATGAGTCTTTGTCACAAAGGGCATTAATTCGCTCAATTGCATGCAGTTTGCCTTTGGCGTGCTGTTTTTCAAGGTTATAATTATTCATATTCATGAATAAAATAATAGGATAGGTATTGGTTTATGTCAATATGACAAAAAATTAAAAAATGTCATAATCCGCCAGAGTTTTTTCAATAAAAGGGGATTATGACATTTATAGAGAAATAATAAGGGCATCTCTATTAATTGCAATTTTAGAGACTCCAATAATTCCTTGAGCGTATATTCTGAGTTCTCTTTATAAATTATCCAGTTCTTTTTCAGAAACCAGATTGATTCCGTTTGCCTTAAGGATTTCTGCCGCCTTGGCTGTATCTGTAAAACGCATTACCATGTACGCACTGTTTGATTTTTTTCCTGTAAATCCGTACATATATTCAACGTTTCTGTCGTTTTCTGCCATAAGTGTCAGAATTTTATTTAAAGAACCTGTTGTATCAGGAATCTCTACAAGAAGAACATCTGTAATTGTAGAAACGTAATCATTTTCTTTGAGTACTGCTTTTACAGAATCAGGATCATCTACAATAACTCGGATGATACCAAAGTCTGAAGTGTCAGCCAGAGAAATGGCACGCATATTCACTTTATTGTCTGCCATTGTTTTGGTAAGAGCACAAAGTGATTTTGGTGTGTTTTCAATAAATACTGAAAGTTGTCTGATTGTCATAAATCTACCTCCAAAAAATCCTGTTTTAGTCGTGAAGTTTTCGTCTGTCGATTACACGCTTTGCTTTACCCATAGAACGTTCGATTGTTTTAGGTGCACAAAGTTTAACATCGGCTTTAATCTGAAGGATAGAAAGAAGGGCAGCTTGAAGAGCCTTTTCCTGTTTTGTAACTTCAGATACAACGTCACTGAATTTATCTTCCGGCATTTCAACCTGAACTTCAAATGTATCTGTATTATTAACACGGTCAACAACAATCTGGTAGTTTGCAGGGTATCCTTTTTCCATAAGAACGCCTTCAATCTGGCTTGGGAATACGTTAACACCGCGGATAATAAGCATATCGTCAGTACGTCCCATAGGTTTACTCATGCGTACAAAAGTTCTGCCGCAAGGACATTCTGAGTGGTTCAGAACTCCGATATCTTTTGTGCGGAAACGGAGGAGTGGGAAGGCTTTTCGGGTGATACA
>JABUUX010000281.1 GCA_021442965.1 Treponema sp. | reverse complement strand
TGGATTTTTTATTTTATTGGACTTGGATGCATTATTGGTGGTGAAGAAGAAGCTGGGGCTGCTTTAGTAGCTCTGTTCGTGTTTATTTATATGGGTGTTGCAGTATGGGCTCTTGTTGAAGCTATTTTGTGTACCTGTGGAAAATATGCAGATAAAGACGGAAAAGATATTTCAGTCTGGATTCACGAATAAAAAAAACACTAAAAAAACAAAAAACCCGGGACGAATAAAATCCCGGGTTTTTTAATTTTAAAGAATAACAAATTTTCCCTATTTTATTAAAATTCAAAAATATGATAATTTATTTCATCTTAATTTCTTGGAAAATAAAATGCGTAAAACAAAAATCATATGTACAATTGGCCCTTCAAGTGAAGACGAAAAGACTTTAACAAGACTAGCAAAAGCCGGCATGAACGTAGCAAGATTGAATTTTTCACACGGTTCACACGAAGAACATGGAAAGAAAATTGACCTTATAAAAAAAGTCCGTGAAGAACTTAATCTTCCAATTTCAATTATGCTTGATACAAAGGGGCCGGAATACAGAATTGGAACATTTACAAAAGGGTCTGCAGAAATAAAAGACGGTCAGAAATTTATTTTTACTACAGATAATGTAGAAGGAAATGAAGAAAGAGTAAGTGTCTCATATAAAAACCTTCATAATGAACTTAAAGCCGGAGACAGCCTTTCTGTTTGTAATGGGATTGTTACTTTTAAAGTAGATGAAGTAAAAGGGCATGATCTTATTTGTACCTGTTTGAATGGTGGAGTTCTTTCAAATAAAAAAAGCATGAGTTTTCCTAACAAAGTAATGTCAGGACCGTATCTTTCCAAACAAGATAAAGAGGATATTCTTTTTGGAATACAAAATGATGTTGATTTTATTGCAGCTTCTTTCGTTTCAAAAAAGTCAGATTTAATGGAACTGCATAAATTTCTGCAAGCAAACGGCGGTTCAAATATTGATGTAATTGCAAAAATCGAAAACCAATCCGGCTGTGATAACATTGAAGAAATTTGCGAAGTGTGTGACGGAGTAATGGTTGCTCGAGGAGATTTAGGGGTAGAAGTTCCTTTTGTAAAACTTCCGGCCCTGCAAAAATCTCTCATTACAAAATGCCGTCTTTTAGGAAAACGGGTGATTACTGCAACAGAAATGCTTGAATCAATGATTACAAATCCACGACCAACAAGAGCAGAAATTTCTGATGTAGCAAATGCAGTATATGACGGTTCCAGTGCAATTATGCTTTCTGGTGAAACTGCATCAGGAAAATATCCTGTAAAAGCATTAACTGTAATGTCAGAAATTGCAGAAGAAACAGAAAAAGATATTTCGTATGCTCAGCGTTTTGCAGGAGATAAAATTGAATTTAAATCAACTCAGGACGCTATTTCTCACGCTACTTGTGCTATGGCTATTGATACACAGGCAAAAGCTATTGTTGCCTGTACTAGAAGTGGAATAACAGCTCGTATGGTAAGCCGATTCAGATGTCCTGTACCAATTATTGGCATGACAACAGATCAAAAAGCATGGAGAAAACTTAATTTAAGTTGGGGTGTAACACCAGTACTTGTTCAGCAGTTTCCATCTTTAGAAGTAATGTTCTTCTTTGCATTCCGAAAAGCTATAGAAGTAATGAAACTTAAGCGCGAAGACCATGTAATTATGGTGGGTGGTCCGGTAGATGGAAAATCAGGAAATCTTGACACCATTAAAATGGCAACTGTTACTGATGAAGTACTGCGTTCTTAAAAACAAATAATTAGAATTCTAATGCTAAAATTTTACAGTTTCTCATAATAAAATAAGTGCTATAATGATTCAAAAAAAAGGGGTCATTTATGAAAAAAAGTTTAATTTCAGTTCTTGTTTTATTATTTGTAGTTTCATCGCTTTCTGCAGAAATTTTATCATCTGGATATATAATCCCCAAAGATGAAAGTGAATTTGACGTAAATTATTATCTTCCCAAAGGCTTTGAAGTTTTAGAACCATATGAAAATGGAGACCTTCATGTGACGCAAAATTTTAAGTATTCACTAAATGGAATAACTTTTGAAATTATTTATTCTGCTTTTGCAGAAAGCGGTACAGAAGAAAATAGAAGACTTAAGTTCAGTGGATTTTCATATCTTTGTGCATTAAATGGAACAGGACTTGATATATCACCAGATGCTTTGTTTGCTTATAACGATTCAGATGTTAGAGCAGAGTTCAACGGAGATTATGGGCTTGGGTTGTTCGTTGAAAATCCTGCTTCAGAGTTTTCTAAAGGCTACCCGTACATGCTCATGGATTTTTACGCAAAGGGAGGACAGGGCATGATTGTTAGAACATTCCTGTTTAATGATTTGCATTTTGTGATGAATGATGATGGCACTATGAATCCGGATTCTTACTGGATGAAATCATATCATTTGTTTAAGTTTAAAGATTAAAAAAACTCCCCAAAAAGGGGAGCCTCTGGTGGTTTCGAGAGCCTCAACCACAACCTCTGTCATCGCGAGGGCATAAATCTGTTTGTCATTCCGAACTTGTTTCGGAATCTTATAAAGCAGATGCTGAAACAAGTTCAG
>JABUUX010000212.1 GCA_021442965.1 Treponema sp. | reverse complement strand
TCGTGGATGATATTTTCGATTTCTGAAATGAAAGATTCGCTGCCGGTGATTTCTTCCTGGCTGAAAAATAAGGATGAAATGGAAACGTTCAAAGCCGAAGAAACATTTTCAATCAATTCTGCCGAAACAAAAGTCGCCCCCGTTTCAATCAGACTCAAATGCTGCGGTGTAATCCCTATTTTTTCTGCCAGCTCTTCCTGCGTAATTTTTGCTGATTTCCGGTATTTCTTCAGATTGCTCCCGAAGATTTTTTTAACATCCATAGGGTAAGTATAATGGGCAATATTAAATAGAAAAACCGAATGTAATATTGAAATTAACAGTAGACTTAATATGTGATATTGAATTCTGTTTGACTTTTTCGTATTTAGTGTTAAACTTAAGTAAAATATCAATATGTCATATTGAATTTAAACAGTAAGATTGCTTACTGAAAATCATTTATCTTTACTTAAAGGAGAAAATTATGGCTTACAAAAAACCAAAGGTTGTTGCACAGAACAAGAAAGCAGGTTCGTTTGCAGCAGGATGTCCGTCAGAGCATAGAACACCTGGGACAACTAATCCTTGTGTAAAATGCGAATTAACAAAATAGTTTTTCGCAAACTCAGTTCGGATTGCAAAGTTCGAGCTGAGTTTATTAACAGAAAAATGAACAATGCAAAATAGGTACGATAAATGAACAACGATGATGATTTTTCAAAATTACAAAATCAATTTGCTAAAATAATAGAAAATACAGGTGTGTTTTCTCCCGATGAAATAAACAAAATGAAAGAGGATTTTCGCTATACTCCAGAGTCACAGGCGTTTTTAAAATCCAGAGAAAAAAAACATTTTCTTTACCGACAGAAGTTCGACACATTTATCCGTAATTACGACGGAGTAGGATATATCACAAACAAATCAAATTTTACAGACCTTGTTTCAAATGATTCAGGGTGCGTTTTTCTTTCCGCTTTGAGCCGTGAACCGCAGAGCCTTGAGCAGCTTGCTGATAAAATACTACCGGCTTTTGCAGAAGGTGAAGTTGACAGAGAAACTATCATTTCAGATGCAAAAGAATTTTATGACAGCCTTGTTGATGACGGCTACCTTGTGAAAGGCGAAACCCCGGCGGAATGTGATAAAAATGACACAAGATTTTCTTACTCGCAGTTTGAGCCAAAAACAATCAAAGAAGATTTTACGCCTTCAATCCAGCGGGCAGATAGTTCTACACAGGAATATCTTGAAAAACATTTTTTAGGCAAACCTCATCTGACATCGTTTCAGATTGAACTTACTTCAAAATGCAACGAGCGTTGTGTTCACTGTTATATTCCGCATGAATTCAAACTTTATAATATTACAGACGAAATGTATTACTCCACTTTGAAACAGCTTTCAGAGATGGGAGTTTTGGATGTAACTTTAAGCGGTGGAGAACCGATGTGTCATCCGCATTTTATAGATTATTTGAAAGCCGCAAAAGATTATGATTTTTCTGTAAACATTCTTTCAAATCTTACACTGCTAACTGATGAAATAATTGAAGCCATGAAATCTGTCAGACTTTCTTCAGTACAAGTTTCCCTATATTCAATGATTCCAGAACATCACGATGCAATCACGCAGTTACCGGGTTCATGGGAAAAAACGAAAACAGCAATTGAAAAACTGATTGCAAATAACATACCTCTTCAAATCAGCTGCCCGACAATGAAGCAAAACAAAGATGATTTTGCTGATGTTTTAAAATGGGCTCACGAACACAAAGTACGGGTTGTCACCGATTACATTATGATGGCAAAATATAATCATGATACCACAAATCTTGACAACCGGCTTTCTCTTGATGAAGTTGCCAATGTAATTAAAGCAGTTTCGTTTGAAGATCCTGACTATCAGGATGCAATTTTAAAACCGAATTTCATAGAGGAATGTGAAAGGATGGAAAATGATGCAGATGCAAGGGTTTGCGGGGTTGGTATTTCATCATGCTGTATGGTCGCAAACGGAAATATTTATCCGTGTGCCGGGTGGCAGGATTATATCTGCGGAAATTTGAATGAATCTTCACTTAAAGATATTTGGGAGAAATCTCCGAAGATGCAGTGGCTCCGTGAACGACGGCGTGGAGATTTCAAAGAATGTTTCAACTGCAAAGACAGAGCCTTCTGTGCGATGTGCATGGTTCGAAACGCAAACGAAAGTCCGACCGGAAATCCTTTAGAAATAAACAAACACTTTTGTGCTGTCGCTAAACTGAATAAAAAAATCGTTCTTGACTGGCGTGAACAAAAACTCAAGGAAATGGAAAAGTAATTGACTGATTATCATGTTCACATCGGTCAGTATGAGGAAGATTACCATTTTGCATTTGATGTATTTTCTGCTCTGAAACAAAAAGGATTTTCAGAATGCTGGTATTCATCCACTACCAGTTGTATTTACTGCAAAGAATCATTAGCCGCAAAAACAGACAAAGAGATTTTTGACGACGCTCCGAGTGCTCAAGAACTTTATGAAAGCCTGATAGAAGAATTATATGATTCGCAAAAGGCTGCAAATGAAATATCTATAATTGTGCATTCTCTTTATTGGGTTGTTCCTGAAATCGTCATGGCAGGAATC
>JABUUX010000050.1 GCA_021442965.1 Treponema sp. | reverse complement strand
CCGCCTGCGTTGTTTGTGATTACAGCACCGTAAACTGTAGAGCCAAGATAGTTTGACCAAGATGTCGGTGTGTCTGGGCGAGTGATAACGTATTCTTTTGCGTCATCGTCAAAATAACCGTATTTCATTTTTACTCCTGTTATTTATATAGTAATATTTCCAAAACCTCTTAAGGGGTAGGGATTTTTTCCTATATTAATAATAAACGATAATACATTAGTACGCAACTTTTAGTCTTTCAAATATCTTACAAAAAAATATAAGAATTTTCTTTAGTTTTGAGAATTTGTGGGTAGATAACAGCAAAATCTATAAAAATTTTATAAGTTCTTTTGTTCGTTTTCAAGTTTTTTTATTTTGTTCTGAAGTTCAGCGATGATGTCTTCGTAAATGCGCCGCTGTTCAGCACGGCCAGCTTCTAAACCTTCCGCACGACCTAGTTCTAATCCCTGTTCTAATCCCTGTTCAATGCCTTCTTTTATACCAAGTTCACGGCTTTCTTTAAGAGCTTCTTCGTGTTCTATTTCTAAATCCTGAATCCATATGGGCTTTATCATATACTCGGTCCTTGCAGTATCGCTGTTTTTGTATTCTGACACCCGTTTGTGAAGGATTTCTGTAAAGTCAGAATGCGGCTTTTTTGTAACAAGATAGCAGAGAAACTCTCTGATGTCGTCATCGTTTTCTGATTCGTAAGCAGAAGCGTTGAACAGAAACAAGTGCGTACCATCATTATATGGTGAGTTTCCGTTTTCTTCAACTTTCTTATGAACTGTATAGGAACTTAAGCCCAGCCCCAGAGGATCTTCTGTACAGATAAAAACAACGTAACTTTCGGGAAGTTGAATATAAGACTTTCCGCGTTCCAAATAATCAATATCAATTGCGGACTGATAGTATCTGGAGCGCTTTTTAATGTCTTTTCTGTTGTAGGTCTGCATTTCTATATCAAAAACTCTGTCTGAATCCTGAACATAGACGTCAAAGCGTACCCCGTGGCTGTCTGGCGAATGGTCAATGGCATATTGAGACACGTGAAAGTTTATGTCACGAACTTTGATTTTTAAGAGCCTTTCTATAAGTTCTGTGCAGATTTCTTTGTCCTGCAAGATTTTACAGAACATAAAGTCGTCAGTAAAAGTAAGGTCTTCAAAACGTTTAATTTTTTTCATTTTAATTCCTAATATTAATATGGCTCTGTTTTTCACTTTTACGCAAAATGTGGTGAAAAAAATGATGCAATAAAAATACAAATTTCTCAAATAACTGAAAAATGTCCAAAAATCTTAAAAAATTTAATAAAAAAGCTTAAAAAATTAGACATCTTGGAGAAAATTACCTAAAAGTAAACTAAAAAAATAAAAAAAAATAACTAAAAGTTCTTGCAATATAACGGAACTGTGGTAGCATTTAATTAATAAGGGGTTTTACCTAAGTAAAATACCTTAGAAAAAAACAAAGTGGCTTTAATGCCCGGAGGAAACAATGAAAAAATCTATTAAATTTTTGGGAATGCTGGGAGTAGCCCTGGCACTTTTTATGGGATGTAACCCAACAACCGGTACTGAAACACCAAGCGGTGGAACTGAACAGCCTGGTATACCTCAGGGGGGGGGGGAGACTCCTAGTGATGGTGAAAATGGAAATCCGACATCAAAAACAACTTTCTGGTCTGAAAATCCAGGAACACTAGAAGGCGGATATTGGGATGAAGCAAAAGAAATTATTGAAGAAGATGGATATAAAGTTGTAAAGATTTATACTAAACAATATTCAAAATTTTCATACACTCTTACAACTCCTATTGATATTTCTAACAAAAGAATTGTAGTAACTGCAAAATATGTTGATGCTCCTAATACAGAGGGTTGTGAAACATGGGTAAAGGGTTCTGGTACTTTTAAATTTGGTTTTGCGAGTGATGAAACCCACAGTTCAGAAATTGCAGTAAATGAAAATGGAAATACAGGATTTATTACAGACCTTACAAAAGACTATGTTGATTATAAAGCAGATGATATTTGGAAAGAATGGACAGACGATAATTCTATTTCTGAGGCTGATTACACAAAAATTAAAACAATAAAAATCATTCCACAGGATAATGCAGGATGCATTTATATTAAAGATATCAAATTTGTTGCAAAAGACTAATCTTGTATTGCAAAAGACTAATCTTGTATTGCAAAAATAGTTTCAAAGAGCCTTCATTTCGGAGGCTCTTTTTTTATCCTGCTTCCTTGCTTAAACTTCCATACTAGTATATTATAAAATCATTCTAAATCCTGCGAGGTATATTTTTATGGAAATGACTTTAAGATGGTATGGCACTGGTTTTGATTCAGTAACTCTTGAACAGATTCGGCAGGTGCCGGGCGTAAAGGGAGTTATCACCACATTGTATGATTCAGTGCCCGGGGACGCATGGGAACTTTCTGCCATTCAAAAAATAAAAAAAGAAGTAAACGATGCAGGCTTAAAAATTGCCGGTATTGAAAGTGTAAATATTCATGATGACATAAAAATTGGTGGCGGGGACCGCGATAAATATATAGAAAATTACATTAAAACTTTGGAGCGACTGGGGCAGGAAGATATCCACATGGTGTGCTACAACTTTATGCCGGT
>JABUUX010000251.1 GCA_021442965.1 Treponema sp. | reverse complement strand
CAATTCTTCATCAGTGTAACCTGAAGCGTAATAAAGTGAACGGTGTGGTGCACGGGCTGCCCCCATACATGCGTTGTCTGATTTTTTCATAAAAACCTCTGTACAGTTTGATTTATTTTAAGTCTGATTAACTTTAGTATTTGTTAATATTTTAAGTATATATTCAATAGAATGAATTATCAATGAGAATAAAAGCCTGTTCTCATTTGAAAGAGGTGAAAGAAAAATGAGGGGAATTATTCAGAATCCCTTTTACGACAGACTGATTTCTTCGGAAGTAATTGCATATTTTTTTTCTACATCAAGTTCCGCACATTTTTCATTTATATGCTCAATTGCGTGAACTGAATTTTCAGAATCTGCATTAAAGAACAATACCATTCTTTTTGTTCTGGAATACGGGGTTGTAATATCTGTACTTCTAATGGAACTTACAATTATTGCACGCAAAAAATCTGAAGCTTCATCAATATCTGTTCCTACAAGTTCAGAACCGTCTGCCCGTTCTATTGTAAACAATTTTACGGTTAGCGGCTTACGGTTTCTTTCTGCAAGTTTAATTATATAGATTATCATTCTCATAAACTCTGGATTAGAAATTTCATAAGCCCCGGAATACGGTTTTTGAGACTGAATCATTTTTTGAAGAGCAAGGGATGTTGTATTGCTTTTGTCATAATTCATTGTTTCAAAACCGTCTGTAGAAATAGGACGGATTTTTCTTTCACTTATAAGCGTTAAGAATACTTCTGCCAGTACAGGATCAAACTGAAGCCCGGAACATCTTTTTATTTCTTTTTTTACTTCTTCATCAGAAAGTCTGGAACGGTACGGACGGGCACTGGTCATGGCATCGTAACTGTCGGCAAGGCACAGGATTCTTGCAACAAGAGGAATATTCTCCCCTTTTAATCCGAACGGATATCCCTTTCCGTCAAAACGTTCATGGTGATACAAAACTCCGTCTTTTAATCCTTCTACAGAATCAATATCGCCTATTATTTCACAGCCAATGGTAGGATGAAGTTTCATAAGAGAAAATTCATCCTGCACCAGTTTTCCCTGTTTGTTTAAAATTATATCCGGCACACCTATTTTTCCAATATCGTGCATAAGCCCGATGTAATGAATATTGCGGCATTCCTGATCTGATTTTCCAAGTGCTGCTGCAAGGCGGGAGGCATATTCGGCAACACGAACAGAATGTCCGCCCGTGTACTCATCCTTTGCATCTATTGTTCCTGCAACTGTACGGATAGTTCTAAGTGTTGTTTCTGAATGATGCTGTTCACGTTCTTTGAATCCGGTTATCAAATCTCTTATGCCCTGAACGGAAGAAAGTATAAGCATAAAAATCAGTGATATACTTAAAATTAGTCCTGCGGCATAAAAAGGAATTACCCGCGATAAAATCAGTTCCAGAAGTCCCGCTGTAAGAACTAAAAGAATACCTGCCAGTTCAAAAGGATATTCCCGTAAATACCCCCGTTTCAAATCTATTATGGTGGTTACAAAAATCAGAACAATGCCTGCAAAGATAAGGAAGTAATTTATAAGGATGCTGTCAAAAATGTCCTGAACTTTAAATATATAAAGAAGAACTGAAATAACCAGATATAAAAGCAGAGCCCCGTTTACAATATCATAAAAAATCCTGTACCGACCTTTTTGAACTTCATTCCAGTAAGAAAAAAGAGGTATTACCATTACAGCCAGGAATATAAAAACCAGAACTCCAACTACTGTGGAATTATGAAAAATAACCTGTCGTAATCTGCTTTCACAGAGCGCCCAAAGTGAAAAAATAATCAGTGAATATGCCAGGTGAATAATCTTTGATCTGATTTTTGCAAAGAACATCAGAATTAAGCACATTATTACAGCCCCGGCTCCGCATAAAAACAAAATAAGATTTGTTACAACAATAATGCCGTACTGTTTCCATAAAACTGCCCATGCGCTGTCAGGCTCGGCTATGCCTACACTTTGCACGTTTCCTCTAAAATCTGAACTGCCCCATAATTCTATGCGAACTGTTTTATTTGCGTCTTTGGAACATAAATCTGCAAAAACAAAAGCGCTGGGAACATTTTTTACAAAAAAAGGAAGATTGTCTGAAAGATACTCAGAGCGGATTTCTCCATCAACATAAATACGCATATTCTGACGGGAACTTCTAGTATATATACTTAAATGATCGTGAAGATAATCAGGAAGAATTCTTTCTATTATTATTTTTTCATTTTTCTTTATGTGAATTACTTTGGGCAGGTCTATAATTTCTTCTGTTCCGTCTGCATGAATATAAGTCCACTTATCATCTATATTGTAACAATAAGAATTTCCGGAATAAGGTTCTCCACTTCTGACAGGAATAAACTGATTAAATAAAAGGATTGCAATACACACAAATGAGAAAACCAACGCAATATGAAAAATAATACGTGACACCTTTGGGGAACTGTTCATAATTTATCCTGTATTGTTCTAATATTTTACTACATAATAGAAAAATTGCAAAAAAACTGATAAACTTCTTTCATTATGAAAAAAACAGGCAGCGAAATTATTACAACTCTTTTAGAAATGCACGGTGTTAAAACCGTAGCCGGAATTCCGGGTGGCTCAATTCT
>JABUUX010000162.1 GCA_021442965.1 Treponema sp. | reverse complement strand
CATAGTTTATGTTATTATGCAAGATAGATTTTAATTATATTTCCGTGACTGAGAAATCCTCTGCTTTCCTAATCCCTTCAAGAAAACAAATCACACTAACTCTTTTGCAAATCTCAATGCTAGCGAGAAACAAGAAATCTGCTCCTTCTTTTCAGCTTCAGTCCCAAGAGTATTTCTGTCCCAGGTAGTATCGTTCAATAAGTCTCCGCCAAAAAAGAAAGGGAATAAGTCTATGTTTCTGAAATTGCACAATGCCTGTATTCCTGCACATTCCATCTCAACACAGATGCAGCCTTCCCCTTTCCGAAGGTTCTTGTTGTTTATTGTTTCCCGATAAATGGCATCGGTTGTCCATGTTTTTCCAGAAACGTAATCAAATCCCTGTTTTTCAAAGAACTCTGCAAGTTTAATGCAATTCTTTATTTCAATATAATCCGCAGCTTTTTCAAAGTGATAGGAAAAACCTTCGTCACGGAAGGCTTCTGTCGGAACAATTATTTTTCCGCTGCACTTCTCTTTATCAAGAATTCCACAGGATCCGAATACTATGAATTTTGTTGCTCCGGTCAATACTCTTACTTCATCCATAATTGTTCCGGCACAAGTAGCACCAATCGGTGACATATAAAAGAGCACATTCTTTCCTTCGTTTTCAATCAGATAAACCGGAATCTTGCCGTTTGCAGTTGCTGAATTTGTGACCTTTATGCATGCATACGATTTGAGAACTTTTTCATGAACCGCATGTGAAAATGTAATAATACATACATCAGCTATTTTTTCATGCTTGCCATAAAAGTCTTCCGGCGAAAACATCGCCTCTGAATTTTCATCAAATGAATTTTCTATCCCCATGTTATTTCCTCAATGCATTTATCTGGTTTTCCAATTCCTTAATAACAGACAGAACTTCCTCAAACTCTGGAATATCGCCGTAAATCATTTCCTTCATATCTTCATAATCAGAAAACAAGGCCTTCTTGCTGTTTTCATTCGGATACAGACTGAATGACCCTGGAACTGCTTCTTCAAACTTTGACCAGTTTCTGTAATAAAAAGTCATTGTGAATTTTCTGACTTCATCAAGTAATTCCAAAGAATCAAAAGCCTCCTGTTTTACAGAAGAATTGAACATTTTATACAAATCATAGTAATGCCGAGAATAATGTCTTGGCACTTTTCCGTCTTCCCTATGTGATTCCTGATGCATTATTACTGCCTTCTCCCAGAATGTTCTTACAGGCTTTGTTACCAATACAGAAAAGTCAGCCCTTTCAAAAAGTGCAGGATATTTTTGAGCCACAAAACTTGAGAGAATTTTTGTTTCACAGGGAGTCCATGCTGCCAAAGGTCCGATTTCCAATTTTACAGCATTCTTCACATAGGGATCAGAATGTTTTGTAGGATACTCAAGGTAGATTGCAATTTCTTTTTCATCAAGCCTTGGCTGAAATTGAACATTAACCTCTTTGCTGATGTCATCAATAATGCTTGGAATAAATTCACTTCTGTAAAATTCTAGAGCCTTATTGTTCAGCTCGTCAGCTTTCTTTGTTTTCTGACTTTTGCTCTCCAGGCTGATAATTTGATAAAGATCTTCACCCAATATGTCTGATTTTAAAACGACATCAATATCTTCAGAGAATCTGTTAATCAGTCCATACCCTTTTGAAAGACTGGTTCCTCCCTTGAATTCAAAATGATTTCTGTATTTTGATCTTGAAAACAAATAGTCCAATATGTAACTTACATACAAGTCCTTTTCGACAATGACTGCAGGAAGTTTCATGGAAGCAGCAACATCAATGATTACATCATCAATTTCATCAATACTGTTATTCAGAAATTTTATCATGACTCGCTCCCGATAATCTGAACATATTCTTTTATCCAAACCGGAACATTTACTGATTCTTTGATTAATGCAGCCTTCTCTTCCTGAAGAAGGTTTTGTTTCAAAGTCTGGATAATATCATATGTAATATTTTCCTGCCCCAATTTTTTCAGTGCCTGAATAACCAGAGCTGTTTTTGTGGACATTTCGGAAATCATACTGTTACAGGTATGTTTGAAATTCAGCTTCATTCCGTATATTTCATACTCCCTGTATGGACCGTCACTCAAATACTCATAACACGCCGGCACCTGGGTTGATAAATGAAGTTGATTCAATGCTGTATTTCCAGATGGAACAATGTGCCAGGAAAATTTTTCTGCAAGTTTTTCTGCAACATCAGAAACGGAAACCGGAACTGGCTTATTCAGAAGCTTTGATATTTTCGGTTTTGAATAAAGTCCGTCTACAACGCGAACAATAGAACCTTCTTTTTCCATACGCTGAAGAGTCTTCTTTGCAGTTTCATAAGATGTAATATCAGTAAAATCTTTGATGGAAAAAAGCTGTCCTGCTTTCATTTGAGAAATCGTTGATTTTATAGAATCCGATATATTTTCCATAGTTTTCGCCTGTCCCTAAAAGTATATAACTTTGGGGACAATGTTTCAAGTTTTTTTTAAATACACATTTTTGGAAACAGATGTATTTTCTGGGCTTTCTCGGAAATTGAGAAATCCGCCCCCTACCCCATCACCCCTTCTACAAAATTCCCTTGCAGTTTTCCAGTGTAGCCATACTGTA
>JABUUX010000461.1 GCA_021442965.1 Treponema sp. | reverse complement strand
AAATCCCGAAAGGGATTTTGTCATGCTTCAAAAAAAGCAACTCACGTTGCTTTTTTTACTTCTTAGATGGGAGGTGTGATAAAAATACTTCCATGTATTTTTATCATTTTCATCTTGCTTCGCAAGCTGCTAAACACGCCGTCCATGGCGTGCCGCTAACGCGGAGTTTTTATGGGAGGATACAATGAAAGAAATTACAGAAAGACAAAAGGAAGTTTTGACTTTTATTTCAGATTTTCAGGAGGAGAATTCCTATCCTCCAACAGTGCGGGAAATTAGTGAACATTTTAATATTTCCATTCGTGCGGTACAAGATCATATTTCGGCACTTCAGAAAAAAGGCTTTCTGTCTCAGACACAAAAAAGATCACGTTCTATACGAGTACTGAGTGAAAACTCTGGAACGCCAAAACTTTTTGTAGGAAAAGTTCCGTTACTTGGTACAGTAGCCGCTGGAAAGCCTCTTCTTTGCGAAGAAAATTTAGATGGTTATGTAAATCTTACAGAACCTTTTGTAAGGCCTGGAAAAAATTATTTTGCACTGCGTGTACGTGGTGCTTCTATGATTAATGCTGGTATTCTGGAAGGGGATTTAGCAGTTGTAGAACAGTCTTCCATAGCTGCAGACGGGCAGATTGTTGTAGCCGTAATTGATGATGCTATTACCTTAAAACGATATTACAAGGAATCAAACAGAATAAGACTTCAGCCTGAAAATCCTGCTTTTAGTCCAATTTATGCCGAAGATGTACGTATTGTTGGAATTCTTTCTAATATTGTAAGAACTTACTAAGATGACAGCACCAATTTATCTTTTTACCGGTCCGGAATTTGGGGACAGGAATGACGCTGTAGAAAATATTAAATCTGCTCTAAAGAAAAAATACTCCAGTGTTGATGAATATCTTTTTTATTTGATTGAAACTCCGCTTTCACAGGCAATGACAACACTTATGGATGGTTCTCTTTTTTCGGAAGCTACCTGCGTTGTAATTAAAGGTGCTGAATTAATAAAAAAGAAAGACGAAATACAGATTATTGAATCCTGGCTGGAGTCAAATCCTTCAGACTCAACGACTCTTATTCTTGTTTCTGATGAAGTAGCAGTCGATTCAAAACTTGAAAAACTGATATCAACTTCAAACAGAAAAAAATTCTGGGAAATGTTTGAAGACCAGAAATTACCTTGGGTTAAAAATTATTTTAGCAAAAATGGTTTTTCTATTGAGGAAGAAGCGTGTGAACTTATTTTGGAAATGATAGAAAACAATAAAGAAGCTTTGAAGAATGAATGTTCCAGATTTTTTATTTTGTTTCAAAAAGATCACGTTATTACAGCAGAAGATGTAGATTCAATTATTTCGCATAATCGTGAAGAAAACGCATTTACTCTTTTTAACAGGCTTACAGATACTTCTGATACACCTCAGGGGCGACTGGAATCAGGACTTTCTATTCTGCAAAAGATGAGGCTTTCAAAAGATAATTCATCGGTTTTAATTATTGCGGGATTAAGTTCCTGTTTTAGAAAACTTCAAACCTGGCATAATATGATTTCAGAAAATCCGTATCCGGATGATATGACGTTTAAAGTGAATGGGTTTGGAAGTAAACTTCAGCAAAAGCAGTATCGCTCAGCATCAAAACTTTGGACTGCAGGACAGACTGCCGCAGTTTTAGCTCTGCTTTCTTCTACAGATATGCAGATTCGTACGAGCGGTCAGCTTTTGGAAGATCTTTTGCTTCAAAAAATGCTTTATGAAATAGTAATTAAAAAAGGCGGCTCCAGTGCCCTTTGGGAAGAAGAAGACGCGTGAACAATAAAATAGCTTTATTCAATTTCTGTATCAGTTAGCAGATTTTTTAATGCTTTAAGTTCATCTGCAGAAAGAGTAAGACCTTTTCCCATTTTTTGATGATCAGGGGACCAGCTTCTTAAATCATATTTTGCAGGTCGACCACCCCAAGACACAAGATTTAATTCCAGATTCCAACCACCTTTGCCTTCAGCAACGACTCCACAATTTTTTACAATTTCAAAAGAAAAATCATCAGCCATAAATCCTCCTGAGTATATGTTAAATTATACTATTACCTGAGAACATTCAGCAAATCTTTTCTATTTGCTTTTTCCAAAGCTTCGCGGACTAAAGCACGGTTTTCCGGTTTTTTAAATTGAATAACAGCACGTTGAAGTCTGCGTTCCCTGGCACCTTTTGCAACGTATATTTTTTTCATTTCACCGTTTTTATCTTTTGAATACGGATCCAGTTCGGTGTAATACTGGCAGGTACTTAAACTTCCAGGGGTCGGATAAAAATCTTGAATTTGGTCGGGAACAAAACCAGTTTTTTTAAGAAAAAGAGCTGTTTCTATAGCTTCATTCAGGCCTGCCCCTGGATGTGCAACAATGTAGTAAGGGACAAGAAACTGCTTCATACCGCATTTTTTATTCATCTCTTTATATTCTTCGGAAAACTGTTCATAAACTTTGTGAGTAGATTTTCTCATTAGTGAGAGGATTTTATCACAGGAATTTTCAGGAGCTACTTTAAGCTGTCCTGAAATATGATAACGTACCAAATCTTCTAAAAAGTGTTTGTCTTTATCTAAGACAAGATAGTCAAAGCGAATTCCGCT
>JABUUX010000171.1 GCA_021442965.1 Treponema sp. | reverse complement strand
AAAGCAACAGAGCAATCCACTACTCCACAAGAAAATAAAAATGATGAACTACTTCAGCAAATTATTGATGAACTCGCAGGCATGAAGAATGAAATCAATAACCTAAAAAGTAATCTTGAAGAAATTAAATCACATGAAAATTCAGCAGTTTCAATTTCAAATACGGAAGAAAATATAATTCCTGGCGATACAGAAGATGATGAATCTGGTTTTTTTTCGGAAACTGACGGGGATGATACAATAGCACTTTCTGGAAATGAACTTGACAACATTATGAATAATGTTGAGTTCAAAGAGGAAACAGAAAATTCATCAACTGAAGAAATACAAACAGAAGAGAAATTAGAAGATGATTTTGTAATTCCTGATTCTTCTGAAAATGAAACTTCTGGTTTTTTCGATGATGATGGTAGCGATGACACAATAGCACTTTCAGGAAATGAATTAGACAACATCATGAGCAATGTATCATTTAGCGAAGAGCAAACTACAGAAGAAACAAATTCAGACAGCTTAGAAGAAGATTTTCTAAATGATGATATTCCAAATGAGATCGATATAGAACCTGTATCAACTGAGACAATTTCAGATGACATATTTGGAAATGTTGAAGATGATAATGATATTTTTAATTCTGATGAAAATGATCTCTTTGAAGATTTTCCTGATTCGGAAGATGAAGAAGTAATGGAAGAACCTGATTTAAATGATATCCATCTTGAAGATAATGATGAAACATCGGAAGATGAACTTCCAGATGAGATAGAAATTCCAAAACTTGATGATATTCTTGTAGAATCATCTTCTGATGATCTTTTAAACTCAGTAAACGACAATACAGAAAATGAAGATTCAGAAACATTAGATGATATTGGATTGCAAATTGACATCTCAGAAGAAATAACAGAAGAGAACAATGAAGAAATCTCTAAAGAAATAGAGGAAGATTCTTTAAAATCTTTTGATGATTTTATGAAAAAAGATCCTTCTTTAGAAGAATCCCTTACAGAATCTCATATTTCATATTTAAATGAAGAAACAGAAAAAAACGATGAAAATGAAGAGGATACAACTTTCCCTGATGTTGATTTATTCGGAGAAACAGATGACACTTCATTAAATGACGTACAGAAAGATAATGAAACAACTTTTGAGTCATCGGTTTCTGATGAGACTGTGGAAATACAATCTGATGAAACACCGGTTATTATTGAAGAAGAACCTGTTTTTGAGGAAGAAACTTCAGTTGATATAAATGATGAACCTCTAAATGATGAAAATGATGATATAGATAATTCAGAAATTTCTGATAATTCAGAACTTCGTCAGGACATCAAATCTGTACTTCGATATATGGATCAACTTTTAGAAAATCTTCCTGAAGATAAAATTGTTGAATTTGCTAAATCAGAAGAGTTCACTACATATAAAAAACTTTTTACTGAATTGGGATTATCTGATTAATGGGTCTTTTAAGCTATATTGAGTCAGGTTCTGAAAAAATATATTCTAATACTGACATCTCAAAAAAAGAAAGTTTACTTGAAAGAGCAATGGCTCTTTCAAAAGGGCTTTCTTTTTTTGAGTTTATAAAAAAATACAATCTTTCTCATTGTGCAATATTTAAAAAAACAGGTGTTAAATATTCTATGCACTTTTCTGCGGGCTTTGATGCTGAAACAATATTAGAATCTATATCAACTGCAGACTTTTGGAATGGAACTATTGAGAATGATAAATGGTTTTTTTATAACAAAGAAAATAATTCTATAAACGAAATTTTGCAACTTTTTTCTTCTGAGCTAAAAGAGAAAATTTCTTTTGCTCAAATTTTCAAGCATGAAAATTATATTCTTTTAATTGCTCAATCTGATAATGATACTTCGGATTATTCTTTATCAGATATGGCACTTGACTTTGTAGATTTAAATTATTCTAAAGAAAATAAAATTGTATTTAAAAATAACAGTAACTATAACTTTAAGATTTGTGTAGATTATTCAAAAGCCTTGGATAAAACTGTTAATTCTTTAATTTATAAATCTGAAATTATTAATAATATTAAGTCTGCTTTCATTACAGAGTTTATTTTTCATTCAGCAGAACTTATTGATACTCCAAATGCTTTTGGAACTGAATCTGAATTTAAAGTAAAATTTGGACTTATAACCGATAGTAAAATTTCAAAAAATGCATTTAAATCTTTAATATCACTTTCATCTAAAGCTGTATTTGGCTCAAAAGCTTCTTATATAACTTATGACAATTAGTTTTGAAACTGCCAGAGATGGAAACCTTACATGTAAAGCTGATTCATATTATATTCACTCCAGTTATTCCCCCATTAAAGAAAGTGAAAAATTTATTTCATCTATTGAATTTCCATTCATCCCAGAACTAATCTTTTGTATTGAACCTGGATTATCATACATTGTAAACCCAGTAAAACAAAAATATCCAAATGCTAAATTATGCGCTCTAAGGTTATTTGATGATTTTTCGAAATATGACACTTTATTTGATTATACTTTTAATCTGAATAAAATAAATGATTTTAATTCATTCAAAGAAGAACTTTATCAATTATTTGGAGAAAATTTACTATCTTTTTCATATATAATAAATTGGGAACCAGCTGCAAAACATTTTAATTCTCTTATAATT
>JABUUX010000215.1 GCA_021442965.1 Treponema sp. | reverse complement strand
ACTCAGGTTTATGATTTTGTAAACGGTAATACATATGTAGATATGGCAAAAGCATACAGAGAATATCTCTTTGGAAATCAGAACTCTTTAAATGATTCTTCTGTTCCTGTTGCAGTTGAAGTTGTAGGTGCCGTTGATAAAGTGCAGCAGGTTCTTGGTATTCCTAAAACCCGTCCATATAAACTTACTTCTTATTCTGAAGCCGCAGATATGATTAAATCCGTTGATGAAATGGGAATTGATAATGCTTACTTTAAACTTACCGGATTTATTAACGGTGGTGTTCGCCAAAAAGTTCTTGCAAAATTCGGTTTTATAAATCAGTTAGGTGGAAAGTCTGGATTCAAGAAGGTTTTGAAAACTGCAGAAAACTGTGATTCAAAAATATATTTGGATGGTACAGTGCAGTTTGCACACAGAAGCGGTATGTTTGATGGCTTTAGTAAATTTAAGGATTCTGCCCGCATGGCTAACTCTGAAGTTTGTGAAATAAGTGAATATTCTCCGATATTCTATGCAAAACTTGATACACGCGACACTTACTATCTGGTTAAGCCTTCAGTAACTGATAAATATGTTAAAAAATTTACTAAGAACGCTTTGTCAAATAATGTTTCCGGTGTTTCTTTCCGAGATAACGGATATTATCTTTCTTCAGATTTCAACGTAAAGAATAAGGTTAGCCGATCGAATTCAAAAGATATGCAGATTAATCAGTTTAAGAACGTAAAAGAACAAAATCTTGGTGTAATGGTTAATGCCGGAAACGTTTATTCAGTTCCTTATGCAGATTTTATTACAAATCTTGTAATGCACGGAAATGATTATGCACTTTTGGATAAAACAGTTCCATTCTATCAGATAGCTCTTCATGGAAACGTTCATTTTGCAGGTTCTCCTATCAATCTTTCACCAGAAAATACTCAGGGGCTTCTGGAAGCTGCTGAAACTGGAGCGGGTCTTTACTTTAGTTTTATGAATGCAAATGAAAAAGCACTTTCAGATACATTCTATACTGAGTATTACGCTTCTAATTATGAAAACTGGAAAGATCGCTTGCAGGATATTTACAGTGAATACAACTCTAATATGGGTAAGGTAATCAATTCCAGAATTGATAATCATGAATATGTTTCGAATGTTGTTACAAAAACTACTTTTGAAAACGGTGGCGTGGTTTATGTAAACTTTGGTTATACAGATTTTACTACAGCTGACGGTCTGGTTATTCCTTCCCGCGACTACAAAGTAGTGGAGGTAAGATAATGAGCCTTAATAAAAAAGAAAAGAAAGTAGCCGTTGCAGGTGAAAATATAACTCCACCAGTTTCTTCTAATAAAGAAAAAGATGGAATTGAATTAACTAAAAATGTAAAAAAAGAAAAGAAATCAATTTTTAAGAGAAAAAAGCAGATTGGTCTTATGGGACATCGAGCCGTGATCGGTTATGCTTTTATTTGTCCGTTTATCATTGGATTTATTTTCTTTATGATTAAGCCTCTTGCTCAGTCCCTTTACATGAGTTTATGTAACGTGGAGCTTACCCCGCAGGGCTTTGAGCAGTCATGGAATCAGTTTGGGAATTATATAAGAGCTTTAACTATTGACCCTGAATTCAATCGTATGCTTACAGAAACTATCGGAACTATGTTCTTTCAGTCTCTGGCTACCATAGTTTTCAGTTTCTTTGTTGCCCTTATCTTGAATCAAAAATTCAAAGGCCGTACTTTTGTTCGTTCAGTTTTCTTCCTTTGCGTTATTCTTTCTTCCGGTGTTCTGGTTGGACTTGAGTACAATAACTCCCTTCTTGCATCTTTAAAAGACACAATTGAAAAGTCTGGTAAATCAAATACCATTACTGATGTTCTGGAAAAAATCCTTGTTTCAAATACAGGTGGTGTAAACGGAATCAGTGGAAAAGTCTTCAAAAAAGTTTTTGAAATTATTGATGGTATTTATGATGTTGCTATGGCTTCGGGAATCCAGATTATTATCTTCCTTTCAGGACTTCAGAATATTTCACCAAGTATGTACGAAGCAGCTTCTATGGAAGGTTGTACATCATGGGAAAGTCTTTGGAAAGTTACTGTTCCAATGGTTAGTCCTCTTATGCTTGTATGCTGGGTTTATACAATTGTTGACTTCTTTATGAAAACCGATAACCAGATTATGGCTAAAATCAATGAACAGATGATTGTTTATTTGAATTATGGTTATAGTTCGGCATTGGCTTGGATTTACTTCCTGGTTGTTATGATTTTCATAGGTATCAGTTCTCTGATTATTTCTAAGGTGGTGTATAAGAATGAGTAGAAAAGATAAAAAAGCTGAAACTTCAGCTGTAAAAAAACGATCCTTCTGGGAAAGAAACGAAGCCTCGAATGGTATACTTTTAAAAGAAACCAGCAAAAAATATTTGATTTCTATTTTCCGTGGCATTCTTCTTTTTGGTATGTGTTTTATGATTCTTCAGCCTATCCTGAATAAGATTTCTTTAAGTTTTATGGCTGAAAAGGACTTGTATGACACTACTATTATTGTTCTGCCAAAGAACTTTTCTGTTTTGAACTGGAAGATTGCATCAGATGTAATGGGGTATAAAGAAGCTCTTATTAATACATTGTGGGTTTCTGTTCTTGTATCAGTTATTCAAGTTCTAATGTGTTCTCTTGT
>JABUUX010000271.1 GCA_021442965.1 Treponema sp. | reverse complement strand
AGTGTTGTGCCACATTCTTTGAGTATTGCTTCCTGTGAGATGTATGATTTGATAATTAGAAATTCATAAACTGAGTAATTTTTGTGCAATCGCTTAGAGAGAATAGCTTATGTTGTAATAAAAATTGTGTGTTGGTATTATAAAGTTAAAGGGCGTTTACAGAAGCCCTAAGTTCAATATAAACAGGAGAACAAAATGAAAAAAATTTTATCTGTTTTGATTATTTCAATTACAGCTGTTTCTGCGCTTGCAGCAAAACCAAAAGCAGAAAAGAAAAGTAAAGGTGTAATGACTTATGCTGAATATGAAGCTGCAGCATTGGATTCAGAAGTTGTTGTTGAAACTTATGTTCAGGCTAAACAGTCCTGGTGGGATAATAAAGGTACTTTCTATACACAGGATAAAGACGGAGCATATTTTATTTACAATATGCCTTGTACACAGGATGAATACAATAAGCTGGTTCCCGGAACAAAAATCAAGGTAACAGGATATAAAGCTGAATGGTCCGGTGAAGTTGAGATTATTGATGCAAAGTATGAAATTGAAAAAGGAAAATACATTGCCTCGGCACAGGATGTTACAGCTCTTTTAGGAACTGATGACCTTGTAAAAAAACAGAATCTTTTTGTTGCATTTAAAGGAATGACGGTTGAGGCTTCAAACGATAATGGGGATGCTTTCCTGTATAAATGGAATGGTTCAGGACAGGATGGAGACGACCTTTATTTCAACGTTTCAAAAGACGGAAAAAAATATACTTTTACAGTTGAATCTTACCTTTGCGACAATACAACAGAAGTTTACAAAGCAGTCAAAGAACTGAAAGTTGGCGATGTAATTGATATGGAAGGATTCCTTTATTGGTATAACGGAGTAAATCCACACATTACAAAAGTAACAAAATAAAGCGAACTTAATTTGATAAAAGGCTGCCTTTGATTACAGGGCAGCTTTTTTTAAAACTTTTTTGTTTTATAAATAAATCCACTGTATAATAAAATAATAAAATCGTTTCAACGGTGATTTATATGAAAAAACTTCATTCTATATTTTTTTTATTGCCTTTAATTTTTGTTTCCTGTGTTACTACAAAAGATTCTGGAGAAATGTCAAAAATCCTGTATCCGTATGAGCACTTAAGCATACAAAATCCTGAACTATTTGGCTTAACAAATCAAACTGAAAATCTGGATTTTATTTTTGATTTAAATAAACTTGGAACAACAACAATCATAATTCCACGGTCTGAATGGAATACTTTACTTTCAAATTATGATGCGTATTATAAAAATGAAGTATTTGTTCATGCAGATTTTGCTTTCGAAAAAGAAGGATACAGATGGCTAATGCCGGATTGTGGATTCCGTCTTAGGGGAAATACAACTCGTGTTCGCCCGCAGGGACCGGATTACACACACAGTCAGGGAAACCACAGGTGGAGTAACTGGCAGGCACTTCAGGGAGCCGGTAAAGATAAATACCGTCAGTCCAGTTTTAAAGTTGATTTTGAAGAATTTCTTTCTGATGGAGAGAAAGCAAAACTTGCAGGTTGTATGAAAGGTATTAATCTGAAAAGATTTCAGGGCGATGCCTCTTACGTTCGTGAAATTTACAGTCTGGATATGATGCGTCATTATGGAGTTTGGACTTCACCTCGTGTTGCTTACACACGTCTTTTTATTAATATCTATGAAGACTTATCTGACGGTTCACTTACAGAACTTGATTATGGAATTTATGAAATGTTTGAGAATATAGACAAACAGTCATTAAGTGAGCGTGCAAATAAAACAAAAAATGCCTGGACCAGTTCAAAAGGGAATTTATGGAAATGCAGTGAAAAATCTTATTTAAATCCATGGTCCTTGGAAGGTGAAAATAAAATTGGTATAGAAAAACTTACAACTGATGCAGCGACAAGTAAGATTTTTAGTTATGACCTAAAGACAAATAAAAATAAATTTGATGACGCAAAAGAAGAACTGAAAAATTTTGTTTACGCGCTTGATGCTTTGAAATTCGATACTCCAGAAGAAATGGCTAAATCAAAGACATGGATTGATTCCAAAATTGATGTGGAACTTTTTTTACGAACTATGGCCTGTAATGTTATTTTGGGGATGGATGACGATTATTGGGGAAACGCAAACAATTACTATCTGTATTTTGATACTGCTGAAAAAGGGAGCGGGAAAGTATTTATGATTCCTTTTGATTATGACCATGTTTTTGGAAATCCTGTTGGAGGAGATCCAACAAACAAGGATCCATTGAATTGGGGAAAAGCTTCTGGGGCTAAACCTGGTGAAAGACCTTTGGTAGAAAAGATTATGGCTGTTCCTGAATATAAAGAACGGTACAAGAATATTCTTTTGGAGTTTACAAATTCCTCATCTTATTTTGGAAAAAATCAGAGTCAGGCAAGAATTACAGCTTGGCAAAAGATGATTGAGCCTTATGTTTGGAGTCGTGATTTAATTTACGACCATGATACAATTCGTGTTATTCAAGATAATGGTGGATATTGTCAGAATAAATATTATCTCTTAAAAGGGCCTACCGTCTGGGAAGGAAAGCGTAAGGCGGTAGAAAAGGCGGTTAGAAAAGATTGAGTTCGGTGATTGAGTTTATCGAAATCACCGTTGGTTAGAAGAAAATATTTCGGTGGTTTCGA
>JABUUX010000064.1 GCA_021442965.1 Treponema sp. | reverse complement strand
AGTTTATTTGAATTAATTCTGGATTCCTGAGACAAAAGTCGCTGCCCAATAGATTCGTAGGACATTTCCAAAGAAAAAAATCCACACGGTATATGTTTTTCAACTGCAATATTCTGCATCATAGAAAGAGCAAATGCTGTCTTACCGATTGAAGGACGTGCACCAATAATTATCAACTCTGATGGCTGGAACCCACAAGTCATAGAATCTAATTTTGCATATCCGGATGGAACTCCGGTAAAATGATTAGAACTCTTTGAACGTTTATCAACAAGTTCAATAGTTTTACTCATTACATCCTGCATTGAGTAAACTGTTGTGGTTTCATTTCTTTCATTTAAAGCAAAAATCTTTTTTTCTGCATCTGCCAAAAGTTGAGTACTTTCTCTTGAAACATCAAAAGCATCCGCTTTTACTTCTGAAGAAATTTTTATAAGATCCCTGCGTGTGGAACGGTCCAAAACCATCTTTGCATAATATTCAATATTTGCACTTGAAGGTACTGTTTCTGTTAGTGATGAAATATATGCTATTCCACCTGCCATTTCCAGTTTTCCAAGCTTTGTAAGCTCATTTATAAGTGTAAGTGTATCACCATGCACATTCTGTCTGGAAAGAGAAACCATAGCTTCAAAAATCACCTGATTTTGAAGTGAATAAAAACGTTCGGGACGTAAAAAAGACATAACTTCATTCATTGCAGCCCAATCCAAAAGCAAAGCTCCAATTACAGCCTGTTCCGCTTCAAGACTATGCGGTGGCACTTTATCTTTTAAACTTGTATCCATAAAAATCCCCCATTTTTATTCCGGCAAATAGTTTTGTTTATACATATCACCTTTAGACTAGAAAAGCCAGCCTCCACAAAGGGAAACTGGCTTTACATCAAATAAGTCAATTAAACTTATTCTGCATCATTAGCAGGAGCTTCTTCCTTTACAGGTTCAGCTTTCTTTGCTTTAGATTCAGTCTTAGCAGAATCATTTGTTTCCTGAGCTTTTACAACAACAGTAAGTTCTGCTGTCTGTGATTCATAAAGTTTTACAACAACTTTATAGTTACCAACAGACTTGATTGCAACTCCAGGAATATCAATGCGTTTGCGTTCAATATCATATCCAGCTTTTGCAAGATTTTCTGCAACAAGAGTATTTGTAACAGAACCAAAGAGTTTTCCATTTGCTCCAGCAGGCATAACCAGTTCCATTTCCATGGCTTCTAGTTTTTCCTTAAGGGAAGCAGAATCCTTACGTTTCTGTTCCTTACGTGCTTCAATTTCAGCTTTTTTTGCTTCAAAAATAGCTACAGTTGATTCATTGTATGGTACTGCCAGATTACGTGGCAGAAGGAAGTTGCGTGCATAACCGTTAGCAACATTTTTTACATCACCTTCTTCTCCAAGGTGTTTTACATCTTCATTAAGAATAACTTTCATTTCAAGCTCCTATTAATTTATTAAGGGAATCATCTCCAGGAGTTGGATTGTCTTCCCTTTTATTTTGATTCAGAATTAGTCAGCAACGAATGGAAGCAGACAAATTGAGCGTGCACATTTAATTGCTTTTGCAAGTTCACGCTGATGTTTTGAACATGTTCCAGTGATGCGGCGTGGAAGAATCTTTCCGCGTTCAGTCATATAACGGCGAAGGTTATCTGCCTCTTTGTAATCAATCTTTGATTTATTAGCACAGAAACGGCAAACCTTTTTACGATAAAATGTTTTTGCCTTGCGGGCATCGCGATCTTCTTCGCGACCTTCTGATTCAGAAGCAGCTCTGTTCATTGCAGCTTCCTGTGATACTTCTACTGTTTCTTCTGTCATTTCGTCTGACATAATATTCTCCTTTTATTGCTTAGAAAAATTAAAACGGGATATCTTCCGGGAAGTCACTTCCTGTACCACCGAAAGAATCATTTGACGGATAACCACCAGAGAATGAAGGAGCTGAAGACTGAGGTCTCTGCTGAAAAGCTGGTGCACCCCCGGCATATGAACTGCCATTTCCACCATTATCCTTTCCGCCAAGAAGTTGAACATTATTTGCAGTAATTGTTACTTTACTGAATTTCTGACCATCTTTTTCCCATCTGTCCTGTTTTAGGTATCCTTCAACTGCAATCTGCTTGCCTTTCAAAAGATAAGGCTTAAGGTTTTCTGCAGTTTTTCCCCAAATAGTTACATCAAAATAACTTACTTCATCAACCCACTGATCTCCATTCTTGCGACTTCTATTAACAGCAATACTTACATTGGCCCTTGCCTGACCAGAGGCAATATAACTGAAACTTCTTTCATCATCACCAAGATCTTTTGTAAGACGTCCTATAAGCATAACATGATTAATATCTGTCATATGAATCTCCTTTTTTACCAGGGTTGGCTAAGTAATGGTTATTTGTCTTCGAGTCTGACAAACTGATATTTAAGCAGGTTCTGTGTAATTTTAAACTGTCCGTCAATTTCAGTAATTTTGTCAGGATTGATGTTCATTGTGTAGAGATAGAAACGACCCTTTTTATTTTTTGCAATTTCATAGCAAAGGTCGCGGTCACCGAAGATTTTTTCTTCAATGATTTCTGCACCGAAGTTTGTAAGTACATTACGTACATCTTCAGTTGCTTTTTTTGACTTTTCCTCATCAAGTGGGAAAATTGTCATAAGTTCATACTTTCTCATA
>JABUUX010000062.1 GCA_021442965.1 Treponema sp. | reverse complement strand
CCAGTTTCACGAAGCTGGCGCTTTCTTTTTGGTGAACGCTTTGTCAAAATATGACGAAGGTTCTGTTTCTTGTGCTTTACTTTGCCTGTGCCTGTAAGTGAGTAACGTTTGGCAGCAGACTTTTTAGTCTTCATTTTAGGCATGAATTATAACCTCTAAAAAAAATTATTTGGCTTTTGGTGATATTGTCATTGACATATTTCTTCCGTCCATAGCAGCCGGTTTGTCAATGTTATACGCCGAGGTAAGCCTTTTTAACACCTCATTCAGAACTTCAAAACCAAGTTCGGTATGTGCAAGCTCACGTCCGCGGAAACGGATAGTAACTTTTACTTTATCGCCTTCGTCTAAAAATTCCTGTATATGGCGGGCTTTTGTATCAAGATCTCCTGAACCAATTTTAGGTTGCATACGGATTTCTTTGAGTTTCAGCACTTTTTGGTTCTTTTTGGAGTCTCGGAGCTTTTTCTCCTGTTCGAACCGGTACTTTCCATAGTCCAGTATTTTGCAAACTGGAGGAGTAGCATTAGGTGAAACTTCAACAAGGTCCAGTTCCTTCTCCTTTGCCAAACGAACAGCTTCAACTGTAGGTACTATTCCAAGCTGATTGCCTTCGTCATCTATAAGTCTGACCTCACGTACACGAATCATTTCATTAATTCGTTGTCCCTTATTGTTGTTATTCTGGTATGCCAACTATCCTCCTAGTGTTGCGTAAACACTTTTCCCATATAACGTATGTCTTTCTATTTTATAAAAAATATGGATAAATGTCTATATTCAGAATGGTTGTTTATAGAAGAAAAAAATCCTGCATTAATATGAGAAATAATGCAGGATTTTTAGTTTAAAAATTGAATTACATTTTGTCCAAAAATGGTACCAGAACAAGATTCATGGCATTTTTCATAACTGTCAGTGTACATTCAGCAAGGTAAAGTCGGCTTGCTTTTAGTTTTTCATCTTCACAGTTCATAATCGGACACTGCTGGTAGAACTTACTGAAAAGTTTTGATACATCATATAAATATGCTGCAACAACTGAAGCATCCAGATTCTCAGCCGCTCTCTGAACCACAGAAGGGAAGTCTCCAAGGGACTTGATAAGTTCCCATTCTTCGCCGGCATTAAGAAGATCAATGTTTTCTGCACTTGGTTTTACTCCGTTTTCTTCGGCTTTTCTTAGAATAGAAGAAATACGGGCACCCATGTACTGTAAATAAGGACCAGTGTTTCCATTGAAAGAAAGAGATTCTTCAGGATTAAAAAGCATGTCTTTTATTGGAGTAACCTGGAGAAGGTAATAGTTCAAAGCGGCAAGTGCAACTTTTTCTGCAACATCATCTGCATCTTCAAGTTCTGTATCTCGTCCTTTTGCTTTGATTTCTTCCAAAGCGGCTGCGTGAAGGTTGTCTACCAAATCATCTGCATCTACGACAGTACCTTCGCGGCTTTTCATACGTCCTGAAGGCAGGTTTACAAGTCCGTAACTCAAATGATAAAGTCTGTCTGTCCAGTCAAAGCCAAGTTTTTTAAGAATATGGAACAGAATCTTGAAGTGATAATTCTGTTCAGAAGCAACAACGTAAACCATCTGGTTGAAAGCCCAGTCATCGTGGCGGCTTATGGCAGTTCCAATGTCCTGAGTGATGTAAACAGAAGTTCCGTCTTTTCGGAGTAATACTTTTTCGTGATTATCTTCGTCTTTTCCTTTTCCAACAACATCTGTTACATCAATGCGCACTGAACCATCTTCTGCTTTGAAAAATACGCCTTTTTCAAGCCCTTTTAAGATTTCGTCTTTTCCTTTAAGGTAGGTTTCACTTTCAAAGTAAAATTTATCAAAACTTATGTCTGTTCGTTTGTAAGTTTCTTTAACACCGTTCAAAGTCCAGTCGTTCATTTTCTGCCAGAGTTCTCGGACTTCTTTATCTCCTGATTCCCATTTTACAAGCATATCTTCTGCTTCTTGGAGAGATTCAGGGTGTTCTTTTGAATATTTATCAAATTCTACATAGCACTGGCCAACAAAATGGTCGCCCTTTATTCCTAAAGTTTCAGGAGTTTCACCTTTTGCTTCATGAAAAAGTTTGTAAGCGAGCATGGATTTACAGATGTGTACACCACGGTTATTGATAAGGTCAACTTTAAAAACATCGGCCCCGGCTTTTTTTAAGATACGGCTTACAGATTCACCGAGTGCATCGTTACGGAGGTGTCCCAGGTGAAGAGGCTTATTTGTATTTGGTGAAGAAAATTCTACCATTACACGACGGCCTTCCAGAGGAGCTTTTCCGTTTGCATCGAAAGTTCCGTAGTTTTCTTTTTCTTTTGAAATTTTAGAAAGAATGTCGGCTGCAGCTCCCGATTTTTCAAGTTTAAGATTAATGTAAGGTCCTACAGCTACAAATTTACCGATTGATGAGTCAGTAATTTTTTCCTGAACTTTTGCTGCAATCTGAGGAGGAGCCATGCGGAGTGCTTTTGCAAAAACAAAAAGAGGAATACCCAAATCTCCCATTTCAGGATTCGGAGGAGTTACAACCTGAAGTTTTTCTGGGGATGAAGGTTCTGCTTCAGGATTAATTTCTTTGATTACTTCGTTTACTGCGTTTGAAACGATTTCTTTGAGTTGTGATTTTACGTCTGCCATAGGGGTAGTATAGTGGAATGAAAGATA
>JABUUX010000048.1 GCA_021442965.1 Treponema sp. | reverse complement strand
TTAAACTCCTTAAAAAAGGTTTTAAAGATATACCCTTCTTCATCATCTACCATTTTTAGTATGACTGCATAGGCAGCGGTTACAGAAGCTCCTGCTGTAATTACAGGAATACAGCATAAAAGCATAACCAGATTTAGAAAAAAAAGGTCCACAAGTTTGGACATGAATTTTACAAATTTACTATCCGGACTAAAAGCCATAATTCAATTATAAACAAAAAATCCCCCAGAACAAAGTCCCGGGGGATTAGAAAATCAGTCAGCTTTTATTTAATCTCTGTACTGACTATTTTTTTGAGGCTACAGCCTTTTCGGCAGCGGCACGTTTTGCAGCCTGTTCTTTAGAGAACTTGCAGCAATCTTCGTAACCATATTCTTTTGCCTGCTTTACCATTTCTTTTACAATAGATTCATATTCAGCATCAGTCTTTGCATAGATAGCTTTCCATGTTCCATTTTTAATACATTCTGCAACCTGACTCCACTGAAGAGTAAGATCTTTTGGATTCGGATCATGAGAGAACATTGTTCCTGGTGCAACCAGATAGTTTGTTTTTTCCATGTAATCCTGTGGAGTTGAAGCATTGGCCCATTTTCTCCATGAAGCTTCAATTTCGCTCTGTGGTGGAAGCTGGTTAGAAGCCCAACGGTCTTTATTGTAAAGTTCACCATTTGTCATAGGATTAGAAGCATCAAGTCCCCAAGTTGTATTGTTAATCTGGAAAGAACCGTCGTGGAAAGTTCCTTTGTAAGGAGAAGGCATCTGTGTCCCATTCTGATCAGCCATAGCAATTTTTCCGAATTCAGTAAGATATGTTTTCTTATCTTTACCAATATCCCAGATTACACCCTTTGGACCGTACTGACATGTAAGGAATCCTTCCGGAGTAGAGAACCAGTTAATAATAGCCATACAGAGTTCAGGATACTTTGTATCTGCACCGATAGACCAAATACGTTCTCCACCGTATACAGTCTGACCGTAAACGATTGGACGTGCTTTCTTTGGTACTACAGGATACATACCTTTTCCGGCTTCTATATGAGCGGCTGTATTATAAGTTCCTGAAGCCATCCAGTTAAAAATATTCCAGAATGCTGTTCCGTTCTGATAATCTTCAGACATACCGTTGTATTTCTGTGTAAGAGAGTCAGGATCAACAAGTCCTTTCTGATTCAGTTTGTTGATAAACTTAAGTGCGTAGAAATATGGTCCGTTTTCTTCAAGACAACCATGGAAAGTTCCTGTTTCTGAATCATAAAGACCAAAATCAAATTCATCGTATCCAAAGTAAGCTGTAGCCAAAGACTTAACATACATTACCATGTTTCCGTCCCAGTCGTTGAACAGTGAAAGTCCATAAGTTGGATTTCCATTGTCATCTGTTGGACACACTTCCTTCATTTTAGCAAGAATTTCAACCATATCATAAAGATCTTTGATTTCCGGTTTTCCGATTTTTTCATAAAGGTCATAACGAAGATCCCAAGTATAGAAGAAAGCCTGAATATCTTTTGAAGATGTAGATACGTTATGTCCGAATCCATATACCTTTCCGGTTTTAGAAGTAAACTTATTTTTCTGAAGAGCATACTTCATATTTGCATTGATATAAGGACCCCATGTTTCCAGAAGTTTATCCTGGTTCCAGTCATAAAGCATTCCACCTTTTACAGCATTAATGTACTGTTCACCGTCATTTCCCCATACTACGATGTCACCAAGATTTCCTGATTCCATACGAGTCTGATAGGCTCCACCGGCTTCTGGAATAATGTTCAATTTTACATTGAACTTCTGAAGCATTACATCTGCAAACCAGCCAGTTTGAAGACCCGAGTAGTTTGCAAGCTGTGAATAAACATCAAGAGTTACTGTCTGTTTTGGTTTAATTTTCTTGATGTTTCCTTCCTGCTTTGGAGCAGCGAAAACTGTTGCAGAAAGCATTGCAACCATACCTGCAACCAACAATTTTGTTTTTTTCATAATTCCTCCTTATTTGTATTATGAAATTAATATCCTTTATTTTCCGACCCTAACCCTTTACTGCACCCAGCATAATTCCTTTTTCAAAGTACCTTTGCATGAACGGATAAACTAAAAGAATTGGGATAGCCGTTACCATAGCAACCGTATATTGCCGCGTTTTTTCATCAAGCATATTCTGAATTTGAGAATCAGTAAGTGCAGAAGAAGAGCCCATTGTTGCCCCTAGATTTGAAGACTGCGTAAGATAGATATACAAACGATGCTGAAGAGTATGAAGACTTGAATTTCCCTGCATAAGTACCAGAGAATCCTGAAAACTATTCCAGTGACCTACTGCAGCCCAAATGGCAATTGTTGCCAGAATTGGTTTTGAAAGCGGCCAAATGATTTTTACAAAAATGGTCCAGTAAGAAGCTCCGTCTATGGAAGCACTTTCTTCAAGTTCTGCCGGAATACTTTCTATATAAGTTTTTACCATGATTACATTAAAAACACTTACAATACCCGGAATGATATATGCAAGGTAATTATTTGTAAGACCGAGCATCTGCATAGTTGTATACCATGGAATAAGTCCTGCTCCAAAGTACATTGTAATAATCATAAAACGGTAGAAAAATTTTCTATGCCACATTTCTTTTTTTGTTACAAGATATCCTATAAGACCTGAAGCAGCCGTAGAAACACAGGTTCC
>JABUUX010000217.1 GCA_021442965.1 Treponema sp. | reverse complement strand
GAAAAAGAAACTCCGAACTGGGCAACCCGCCGTGCCATGCGTGAAGGCGACAGGATTGTGAAGAATCCTAAAACAAAAAAATACACAGTGGACGAATTTTTTGAGGAGATGAAAAAATGGTAGAACAGAAAGACGAATACAAATATTTCATCGAATACACATCTGCTGTAAAAAGGGATTTGAAACGTGCAAAGAAGCGGAATCTGAAATTAGACGAATTTGAAAAAGTTGTAAAAATGATTGCCAAAGGGGAACCGCTTCCCGAAAATTACAACGACCACGAACTTGTGGGAAACTGGAAAAATCACCGTGAGTGTCATATCCGCCCGGACTGGCTTTTGATTTACCAGATTAAAGATGATATTCTTGTGCTAGAGTTGACACGCACCGGCAGTCACAGTGATTTGTTTTAGGCGGTGGGGCGGTTAGCCGGTGATGGAAACAAAATTAGCAATTTGGGCATTTTTCAATAAAACCTCCGCAGCTCAATTTAATTGTTTTCCATCCGTTTGTTGTATTCTGCTTGAAATTTATGGCATCGCGTTTTGTATTAAAAGGTCCTACTTCCTTATTCCCGTTTTTACATAAATCACATTGAATCCACCATTCTTTATTATTATCAATGTAAATCATTTTTATCTCCAAATGTCTGATTTAAGTTTATAATCTTTCAAATATTCTTGAATTGCTTTCCCTGGTTCTGTTGTACTGTCAAATATCTCTGGTGGTAAAATAAACCATACCGAATTTGCGGACGAAAAAGGAAACCCTTTACATATTTTTTTTCCTGAAATTTTGTCAGAATCTTGTTGCTCGCTGTGAGATGAATTGTATCGCATTGCAAGAACATGATTCCCATCCCATACAACATCGGCTATTGAAAATCCTTTATCGCCACCATCGAATAAGACAGTTACATTGCTTACCATATTCGCAGGACATAATACAGCATCAGGTTTTACATAATTCATTTTAGAAGTCCTTCATATTTTAATCAGGGAGTATATATTGTTCTTGGACACTCGCCAAATTCTTGTTTTAATTTTTGAATAGTATTAACCTGAGTGCTATCAGTTGAAATAATTTCAAGAGACTTTTGTAATTTTGAGAATGGGCTAGACTGTTCTTCAGTGTATTTTACAGATTCGAATACTTTATCGTTTATAGGAATGTTGCCCTCATTAAAATCCGTCTTCCATTCTGATGGCTTCCAGCCATTTTCTGTTAGTTTATAAATTGTATATTCACTACTGTGCATTTATTCTTACCTCAATACAGATGATTTTTTCCGCCTTCACAAGTTCCGATTCCACCTGTGCCCATACTAGCAGACATACTAGAAGAAACTCTTAATCCACAAATCTTGCAGACAAAGACTTTTGGTTTTGTCCCGATAAGACCTTGAGAATACCATTGGTGTTGTTTTACTGCTGTAGGACAGCCTTGAGATGGAGGTATTTGTCTTGCCATGATAACAGTGTGGCAGCTTTTACAAATATAAGTCCGTTTTTCACTTTGTTTTTTCGGATCTGACTCTGGAACATCAGGAACATAAACATATTGAATCATATTCTTCTTCCTCCTTATTGAACATTATTTACTGTGCCATTTTTATTAATGGCAATTATCGTTATTGTCAGGTGGTTTAATTCCTGAACACCGTTGTTTTTGAGAGCGTCTGCTGCATCTTTTGCACCGCCGGCAAGTTTTTTACCAAGTCCGCCGAATAATGCTTTTGCACTGCTCATATCTACATCGGCAAGTGATTTCCCGAATCCTTTAAGTCCTTTAACTGCTGAACCAAGATTTGTTTTCTGTCTGTAAGAATCTGTACTTACCCCAAGTGCTTCAAGAGCGTTTGTGATATTCGTTGTTTCAAAAGACTGAAAATATTCCGTGTTTGAAATCTGGTCGACTGAAGTCTGGAAGTTTGCCATAAAGCCGTCAGATACAATTGTGAAGAAAGGTTTTAATGCCAAATCGTTCCATGTAAAATCAGAAATAACGCAGACTTTGTATTCACCAAAATTTCTTGTTTCAACTGTGTGAGATTCCATGCCCGATTTTCCATCGATTGAGAAAACCATGTTTGGCTTGATGTCGAATTCACTCTTTGCCCAGAAAAATACATTTCCGCTGTTTTTAAGTTCATTGAGCATAATCGGAGTAAGAGTTGAATTATTGTGTTCACTGAATCCAAAATCAATCGAAGAAATTGTTTTTTCAAGGCAGGCAGAAATTTCCGTATTTGAATAAACTTCCGGCTGCAGAAGTTTCACCTGATTTACAAGACGGCTGTTCTCTGTAAGAAGTTCTCTCGATTTCAGATAATTCAGACAGGAATTTACTCCGCCAAAATCATTCAAGGAAATATAAATCGGAACGAGGTAATAGTTCAAATTGTCAAGTTCTTCAGTTACATTTGTCGTATTCTTTTTGACAATGTCGATGTATTTTAAGATTTCATCTTTATGTTCAAGCGGATTGTCATTTTTCATCAAAATCGAAATCTTGTCTTTTGCGGCTTGAAGTACATAAGGATTCTTTTTGAAAATCGGATTATTTTCCATCAGGAGTTCAAATTCGCCAAGAGCAGAAAGAGCCTTGTTAATATCGCCCGACTGGTAATATCCTGAAGCAAGAACAGCCCAATAAGGTGGGAATGATTTCAAGTTTTCACGGCTTGTTTCAAGAACAATAAT
>JABUUX010000071.1 GCA_021442965.1 Treponema sp. | reverse complement strand
GCTACAAGTTATAGTGTTGAATACGATACTGCTATAACAGAAGAATTGGACTGGTATCAGTCAATCGCAACAATCCAGACCTTTTCAAATGATACAATTCCTGCAACAATTCGTGTAACTGTTTTTCTTGGGTATAAGGCAGATGATAAAGCTACTTCTGCTGAAATATCCAAAAAAAGTGTGCTTATAAAAGATTTCCTTCGTCAGTATTTTAGTGGAAAGACAGCACAAGAGGTAAAGGACGTTTCAAATGAAAATCGTCTCAAAATAGAAATTAAGAACGGTATTAATGATAAAATATTGCGTACTTCAAAAATCAAAGCTGTAGTTTTTGATCAGAAAGACGTACTTGAACAATAAGGTGGATTAGGCATGAACGATGTTCTGTCACAGGACGAAATTGACCAGCTTTTGACCGCAATCAGTTCGGGGGATCCCGAAGTTGATGAGTTTAAGCCGGTATCCAGTGCTCATAAAATAAAAATATATGACTTTAAGCGTCCTAATAAATTCTCTAAGGAACAGCTTCGTACTGTATCAAGTATGCATGAAAGTTTTGCTCGTGCTACAACTACAAGTCTTTCAGCCCAACTTCGATCTCTTGTACATGTACACGTAGCCTCTGTAGATGAACTTACATACGAGGAATTTATTCGTTCTATTCCTACTCCAACAACTCTTGCGGTTATTAATATGGATCCGCTTCCTGGTAACGCAGTTCTTGAAATAGATCCTACAATCTCTTTTTGTATGATTGACCGCTTGTTTGGAGGTCGTGGTGCTACAGCAAGCAATAAAAACCGGGATCTTACTGATATTGAGCAGGAAGTAATGGAAGGTGTTATTGTTCGAATCCTTGCAAATATGCGTGAAGCATGGACGCAGGTTATAGATTTACGACCGCGTTTCCAGCAGATTGAAACGAATCCTCAGTTTGCATCAATAGTTCCGCCAAATGAAATGGTTGTTCTTGTAACTTTGGAAACAAAAGTTGGTGAGGAAGAAGGAATGATGAATTTCTGTATTCCTTATCTTACTATGGAACCGATTATCGGAAAACTTTCTTCTCAATTCTGGTATTCTTCGGTTCGAAAAAGTTCCACAACTCAGTATCTGTCTACAATCAAAGGACAGATTAATGATGTTGATATGGATATGGTTGCCGATTTTGGCAGCATTAATTTGCCAATTAGGGATGTTCTGGCTCTCCGAGTAGGAGATGTAGTGCGTCTTTCAAATATAAAAGTTGGAGATCCGTTGTCTTTGAGTATTGGTAACAGAAAGAAGTTTTTCTGTCAGCCTGGTGTTGTAGGCAAAAAAATGGCCGTACAGATTACAGGCAAAATAGAAGATATTGGCGCGGATGATTTTGAAGAACTTTCCGTAGAAGGAGATGAAACATATGAGTGATGGTGCAATTTCACAGGACGAAATCGACGCTTTGCTGTCAGGTGTTGCAATGGATGGTTTAAACTCATCAGGACAAGTATCCAGTGGACCGGCCATTCATATTGATGTGCCGACACTCCAGAAACTGGCTGATGAACTTGGTCCAAAACTGGAAGAAAATATCAATAAATATACAAATGCTTCTTTTAAGGCTGACAGTCCGGTAACGGAACTTTTGGATCGTGACCGTATTCTGTCAAAACTGCCGGAAGTTGTAATTGGTGTTATGGCTGATTATAACGGTGGTTTGAACGGAGATCATTTGTATCTTCTTGCTCCTGAACTGGCTCTTAAAATGTTCTCTTTGGTAAACGGCGAGGAAGTAACTGAAGTTGATGATATGGTGCTTTCTGTTGTTTCTGAAGTTGTTGCCACGCATGTAAGTGCACAGATTAACAGTCTTGATGCTACAGGAAAACTTCCGGGGCTTTCTTACAATACTCCGGAATGTGTAAATGAACCAAAAGCTATGGTTCGTTTTCCACAGGGCAAATTTGTGCTTTACACATATCCGCTTACTCTTGATGGAAATGCATATACAATTTGGGAATGTGTTGGCGGAGATATTTCTGAAAAAATGTGTTCTGCTCTTGGTGGCGGTGTGGAAGAAGCTGCTGTGACAGATTCTATGTCAGGACAGGCCTCAATGATGGGTATGGGAATGGCTGCTTCTCAGCCGGCAATGTCAGCACAACCACAGATGAATATGGGTATGATGGGCGGTATGGGCATGGCTCAACCACAGATGAATATGGGTATGGCTCAACCGCAGATGAATATGGGTATGATGGGCGGTATGCCTCAAATGAATATGGGGATGAATATGGGTATGAATGTACCAAATGTTCAGTCCCTTCAATATCCGAATCTTCAGGGACCAATGAATGCAGGAGAACAGGGGAATATCAGTCTTATTATGGACGTTCTCATGGAAATGACTGTAGAACTTGGTCGTACAAAAAAATCTATTAAAGATATTCTGGGAATGGGTGAGGGAACAATTATTGAGCTTGAAAAACTTGCCGGTGAACCTGTAGATATTCTTGTAAATCATAAACAGATTGCCAAAGGAGAAGTTGTAGTTATCGACGAAAACTTTGGTGTTCGTGTAACCGAAATTCTTTCTCCAATGGAAAGAGTTTCAGATATGCGTTAAAAATTTAAAATAAATAAAACTGCAGGTTTAGAGAGGGGACTTAAAATCTGCAGTTTTTAATTTAAGAATTTTTCTTCTGGGTGGGAGAGAAAATGTTTTTCAAAAAAAA
>JABUUX010000130.1 GCA_021442965.1 Treponema sp. | reverse complement strand
ATTGTTGCGTGTCCTGGTGGCGAAGCTTTCGCCGATGAAGTCATAACGCACCTGAAACACATGTACAAACATCGTTTCACTTTAAAAAACGATGTGTTGTCAAAGCGTTATGAGCTTACAAAAGAAGAGCTTGTGCAGAAAATCAATATGGATAACGATATCCGTACGTCTGATTTGTGCATAAGAGGTAGTACCAATAAGTACAGACCGCCGAAGATCAAAGTAGACTCACGGTTTACGTACTTTGCAAACGGGGAGTTCAAAACAGAACTTCTTGAAACAATTCGTGGAAAAGACGTTTATATTTTCCAGGATGTTGAGAACCATGAAGAGATTCTCATGAACGATGGTAAAAACAAATGCAGATTTTCTGTAAACGACCACGTTATGTGTCTTCTGGTAACAATTGACGCTGTCCGTATGGCAGGAGCAGGAAGTATTACACTGGTTTTACCAGCCTATCCTTATGCAAGACAGCACAAACGAAAAGGACGTGAAGGACTTACAGCAAGTCTTTTAGGTCACATTTATGAAATGCAGACTGTACAGAGAATTATCACTCTGGATCTTCACTCTCGTGAAATCATAAATGCATTCTCTACACTAAATCTTGATAACCTTCATGCAAGCTACCAGATTATCCGAGAACTTTCTAAGATTGTAGATTTAACCGGTACAACTGAAGATGTAGTTGTTGTATCACCTGACACAGGTGCTATTGACAGAAATAAATTCTATGCGTCCGGACTTAAACTTCCTCTGGCAATGATCTACAAAGAACGTGACTATTCCATCGTTACTCAGGATGCCCATTCCACAAACATAAAAAGCGTAAAACTCCTGGGTGATGTAAAAGGAAAAGTTGCTTTCCTTGCTGATGACATGCTGGGTACCGGCGGCACTCTTTTAAAAGCCATGGGATTTTTGAAAGAACAGGGAGCTACAAAAGTAATATGTGCTATTTCACTTCCATTCTTTACAGGAAATGCAATAGAACAGTTTGACGAAGCATATAAGCAGGGATTATTTTACAGAATCATCGGAACTAATGCGGTTTACCACGAAGAACTTTTGAAAAAAGAATGGTTTATAAGCACAAATGTTTCGGGGCTTTTTGCAAATGTAATCACTAGAATCCACTACAGTCAGTCCCTCAGTGATTTACTGGACAACAGAACAATCATTGAAAAAGTTTTGAAATCACCTAAAGCTGCAGATAAAAATCCACAGCCACAGGCAGAATCAAAACCATCTCAGACTGAATAACCTATACCAAAAGTCCGGCAAATTTAATATAATTTGCCGGATGTTTTCTCAAGATTCAAATCAAAACAATTTTATCTTTTCAATTACAGGTATTGTAATTCACGGAAAAGGGCGTGGAAGAACTGTAGGTATGCCTACTGCAAATCTCTCTGCTGAAGTACCGCAAATTGATGAAGGCGTATATGCTTCATCAATTTTTATTGAAAATGAAAAATTCTTAGGAGTTACAAACATCGGACACCGACCCACTGTAGATGAAGAAAAAACAATTGAAACTCACATTCTGGATTTTGACCGGGATATTTACGGTAAAACTGTAACAGTAAATCTGATAAAATTTCTTAGAGGGATAAAAAAATTCAACAGTCTGGATGAAGTAAAAAAACAAGTTCAGAATGATATAGAAAAATGCAGGGAGATTGTCAAATAATGAAAATCTACCGCATTCCTCAAAATCTAAAAACAATTATTTTTGACATTGATTCAACACTGTATACTTGCCCTGCATATGCTCACGAACAAGTTGATTGCCAGATACGTCATTTTGCTGAACTTAGAAAAATAACATCTGACGAAGCACGAACTTTGGTTTCTGATTTCAGACGGGAATGGGCACGAACTCACGACGGAAAAAAAATCAGTCTTGGAAACCTGCTTACATATTTTGATATTCCAATTGAAACAAGTATAGAATGGAGAAATCTGCTTATGAAACCAGAACAGTTTCTATCTTGTGATGAAAAACTGATTAATGAATTAAAAATACTGGAACAAAAATTCAAGCTTATCTGTGTAACAAATAATCCTGTGCTGCCTGCAAGAAAAACCCTTGAAGTTATTGGGGCAAGTGATTTTTTTACAGACATCATAGGACTTGATACTTGCCTTGTTTCAAAACCAAATGAAAAACCTTTACGTTTGGCAGCTGAAAAAACAGGAGCAAAAATAGAAGAATGCCTTTCTGTTGGCGACCGATTTGACATTGACCTGGCACTTCCCTTAGAAATTGGAATGGGAGGAATCCTTGTTTCTGGGGTTGAAGATGTATGGAAACTTCATGAAGTCTTATAAAAAAGTTTAAATTCTATTTCCAAAACTTTTGCAGAAAGATAAAATACTATATTCAGGTTTTATAACCTAAGGGGATTTATTATGGGCGGCGTATTCGGAGTTGCTTCAAAAGAAGACTGTTCACTGGATCTTTTCTTCGGAATAGACTATCACTCACATCTTGGAACAAAAAAAGGCGGTATTGCTGTTCTTCAGGAAGATGGAACATTTAACCGTTCCATTCACAACATTTCAAACTCTCCTTTCCGCACAAAATTTGAAAATGACATCAACGAAATGAAAGGAAAAATGGGAATCGGTTGTATAAGTGATTACGAGGCACAACCTCTTTTGGTTCATTCACATCTTGGAAGCTACGCCATTACAACAGTAGGCATCGTTACAAATAAAGCTGAACTTGTAAAAGA
>JABUUX010000216.1 GCA_021442965.1 Treponema sp. | reverse complement strand
GGTTGGTACCCACTGTGGCAGGTTAAAGTTCCATCTGATGGAACAGACGAAGCTATGATCTACGCTAAATACGAAGGTCTCTTCCGCAAACACCTCCCAGGAATTATCATGTGTAAACCAGCAGAATTTGAAGCCAAATGGGCTGCATTCAAGAAAGATCTTTCAGGAATCAATATTGAAAAATATGAAGCATGGTTCCAGGCAAGACTTGATGAACGTGTAGAAAAATTCGGCGGATCTAACGCTAGATAATTAGCACCAATTACATTGAGTGATTAATTAATAAAGCACGGTCTGGCGATTGTACCGTCAGACCGTGCTTTTTTTATAAAAAAACGCATTTAAAAATCAAGCTAATTCAATTTTCAAGGTGAATTATGGATACAAGTACTACTCCTGCAAAGGGGAATAAAGCAGTTGGAGCAAACAAAAAAGGCTTTTGGAAAACTCTTTCCAAACAAAAAATGCTCGTTTTGATGTCTGTTCCTTTTGTTTTGTATATTTTCCTCTTTAGATACGTGCCTCTCTGGGGCTGGAAAATGGCCTTCCACGATTTCTATAGACCAAGTTCTACAACATTTGAACTTGCAAAAATGGAAAAAACAGAGAAAGTAACAGAAATTGTTGAGGTTACAGACCTTTCCCCTCAATTCAATGAAGATGGGACTCCAAAACTGGATGAGAATGGAGAACAGATTATTCTTTATGAAACTCGTTCAGAAGAAAAAGTAAAAGAAGTACCGATTCTTGGTGAAGATGGAAAACCTGTTTATGTAAACAAGTTCCTCGGTATGTTCAAATGGTTTGCGAAATTGTTCAGTGACAGTGAATTTACACTGGCACTTAGAAATACAATATGTATGAGTCTTATATCCACAGTTCTTGGATATATTACTGCTATTACGCTTGCTGTGTTTATGAATGAAGTTAAGAGCATCGCTATAAAACGTGTTGTTCAGACTCTTTCATACCTGCCGCACTTCCTTTCTTGGATTATCGTTACCAGCCTTGTTGCCAATGTTCTTTCTACAGAAAACGGTGTAATTAATGATATGCTCATGGGTATGGGGATTATTAAAGAACCAATATTGTTCCTTTCAATTAAAAAGTACTTCTGGTCAATTATCGGATGGACTTATGTTTGGAAGGAAGTTGGTTGGAATACTATTGTTTACCTTGGTGCCATGACATCGGTTGATCCGTGTTTGTATGAAGCTGCAGAAATTGATGGCTGCGGACGTCTTAGAAAAATCTGGCATATTACGCTGCCTGGAATCAGACCTACAATTATCATTATGATGATTATGTCTGCCGGACATGTCCTTGATGCAAACTTTGAAATGCCATACTTCCTGCGTAATCCTATGGTAGAAGATGTTGCTAATACAATTGATATCTATGTATTGAAATATGGTTTCCAGAGATTCAACTTCTCTCTTGCAACTGCAGCCGGTATTTTCAAGAACTTTGTAAACATCCTGTTGCTTCTTATTGCTAACTATGCAGCTAAGAAGTTCGGGGAGGAGAGGTTAGTATAATGGCTAAAAATGATGGTACATCTGTAAGAAGAACTTTTGGTCGCCGTACTGCTGGTGACTGGGTTTTTGATATAATTATTTATCTTTCTCTTGCTTTTGTTGTTTTAGTAACTCTTTATCCTTTCTGGAATACAGTAGTTGTTTCTTTTAATGACGGATTGGATTCAATTAAGGGTGGTGTTCAATTCTGGCCAAGAAAGTTTACAATGCAGAATTATAAGTCTCTGTTTACAACAGATGCTATTCCAAAAGCGTTCCTTATTTCTGTATCACGTACTGTTTTACAGACAGTTCTGAATATTTTCTGTACAACAATTCTTGCCTATGCTTTAAGTCGTAAGGAATTTGTTCTTAAGAAGCCTTTGACTCTGGTTCTTGTTATTTCTATGTATATCAATGCAGGTTTGATTCCTGGATATATGCTTACAAGAGACCTTGGTCTTTTGAACAAATATAGCGTTTATATTATTCCTTGTATGGTTGATGTATTCAACTTTATTCTTGTTCGTACTTACATTTCAGGTCTTTCTGATTCATTTATTGAATCAGCACGTATTGACGGTGCTAATGAGTTTACAATTTACTGGAATATTATTATGCCGCTTATTGTTCCTTCAATCGCCATGGTAGCACTTTTCGTTGCTGTTAATGCATGGAGTTCATGGTTTGATACATATTTGTACTGTTCTGGTATTCCTGATTTGCATTCATTGCAATACAAACTTATGGAATATTTGAATTCAAGTATGAATCAGTCTAACTCTGCGGCTGATGCCGGTGCTAAAGCTCTTGCTGCTGCTTCCGGTTCTTCAGTTTCTCAGGTTACACCAATCAGTATTCGTGCTTCAATTACAATGATTGCAACTGTACCTATTCTGATTGTATATCCATTCCTGCAGAAATACTTTGTTGCAGGTATTACAATTGGTGGTGTTAAAGAGTAATCTTTACTCCTTATTAAAGAGTAAAAAAAAGCGGTTATGGAGTGCTCCATAACCGCTTTTTTTATTTCTGCATCAGATTTCTACACTCTTTCTACAGGGTGTGTCTTGGCATTTTTTCCCATCACTGCAACGATTTGTGAACCGTCTTTCAAATCAGCAAGCGGAATGTAATTTGACTCGATTCGTTTTCCATCAACTTCGATGTACTCGATGCCTTTACAGATGTGTTCAGGATTTTTTACTTCGATTTTGAGGTTCATTCCACGCCA
>JABUUX010000040.1 GCA_021442965.1 Treponema sp. | reverse complement strand
AAATACAGAACAGGTACAACTGGGGCAAAACTGGTTCTGCCCAGTTTGCCGTTACTAAATTCTTATAATATAAGGAAATACACAAACTGGGTTTTAGGTCTTTCCAGAACACAAACAGCTGTTATTTTTCAGCACCTTTAAGAAAAACATCAATCAGTTTTAAAAGAGACTTCTGGTCAGCTTCCGGAAGTTTTTCCATTTTCTGAATGCGCTTTGTAAATTTAAGGGAAAACTCTTCTTCCTCATCAATTTTAAGTCCGAGAAGTCTGTCTGCACTGGTCTTAAGGGCAAGACAGAACCTTACAATCATTTCATCAGACAGATGAATGCGTCCTATCTCATAATCAGAAACCTGGTACTGGCTTATGCCTATAAGATTACCGAGTTCAATCTGTGTAAGTCCGTGACTTTTTCTTATGCGTGCAATGTTCTCTCCGACATTCTGAGACAAAGAGAGTTCTGGAAGCTGTTCTTTTCTTGGTCTTGGCATAAATACAGTATATCATCAATATTGACTAATACGTTATAATAACGTAAAATAAAAACAAATAATATGTATTGACACAGTTTGTGAAAATACAAAAAAAGCCCCGGGTCGGAAACAATCTTGGCGGATCTTCCGGACCGGAGCCGGCAAAAACAACGGAACAGTCCGTCATAATCTTCGGATATTATATCATAAAAATCTGAAAGAATTAAAGACAGAGTCTGTTCCCGAAAAAAGGAGGGCTTATGCCTTTAGTCTATGTAACCGACCTTTATGAGGCCGCATATCTTTTGATGAACGGATGCACAATCGAAAGCATATCGTGCATTGAACTTTCAAAAACAGTAAGCTGCAGAATCTGCATCAGCGGAAAAGATGTCCAGGATCTCAGCGAAAACATGAGGAACAGAACCGCCTCGGGAAATCTGTATCAGTTCAGAAACGCCTATTCTACGGTAAACAGCTTTGTACATGAAGCAAAGAAAAACTTCTCCCGTGAAAAGAAAGGAGGAGAATCCTTATGAAAACAATAGCCGTAGTACAGAGAAAAGGCGGAAACGGAAAGACTACATCCTGCCTGAACATAGCAAGAGCACTATCACTGAAAGGCAAACGTGTGCTCATGGTAGACCTTGATGACCAGAAAAATACAAGCAGTGCGGTCAATGTTACAGAAGAAGCTGAATATACAGTATGTGACATTCTGGTCCGTGAAGAAGCTGATATAAGAAAAGCACTTGGAAAAACTGCATGGGAAAATGTTGAAATAGTAAGCGGAAGCGGAACGCTCAGTGGTGCAGTCCGGGAGCTTGAAAATGAAGTCGGAAATCATCTTGTTCTTAAAGAAAAGCTTCTGCCTGCTGAAACTCTTTTTGATTTCTGTCTGATTGATACGTCCCCGTCACTGAACATTCTTACGGTAAATGCACTCTGTGCGGCAGACTATGCCTTCATTCCGCTTTCGTCAAAATATTTTTCACTTGTCGGTCTTGAAAAGACTGTTGAAAGCATACACAAAATCCAGAAAAGACTGAAACCGGAACTTAAAATTTTGGGAACCGCATTTGTAATCTATGACGGAAGAGCATCGCTTTCACGGGAAGTCGTCACAAAAGTAAGGGAAGAATACACAGAAATATTTCTTGAACCAAAGGTAAACCAGAACATACACATTGAAGAAGCCCAGGTTATGAAGATGTCAGTCTTTGATTATAAAAAGAATGACAGGGGTGCCGTCCAGTACATGAAGCTCTGCGAAGAACTTCTTTCAAGAACGGAGGCTTAGAAATGGCAAAGAATTTTCTGAACGGTTATACAAGGGAAAAGGATATCATTGACAGTGTCAGTGATGAAAATTTTCTTAATACTTCTGAAGGCAAGCCGGAAACTGCGGCAGGAAAAAACAGTAATGAGGTGCCGGATAATGCTGAAGAAAAAGATGTCTTCAAGAAAATGGAAATACGAAGGGAAGGATTTTTTACGGTGTTTGAAACAGACGGAGTTTCATACAGAATCGGAGGACTCAAACCTCTTTTTGTAACAAATCTGCGTGTGAACATAAGAGCCGGAAACGGAAAGGTGAGCTATTACGACACCATAGACCTATACCAGAGCCGGGGGCGGACAAATTATGCCCAGGGTGTTTTCCGGACATGGGGAATGAATCCCGAGCGGTGTGAAAATGATCTTGTGAAGATTCTTGAATATCTTGAAAAAGAACGTGATGAACGTTTGATGAAAAAGACAAGTCCGCTTCTTAATGAAATGAGTGAAGAAGAAAGAAGTCTTGGAATGAATCTTCTTTGCGACAGGAACATATTCAGAAGAATAACTGACGACATGACCAGAATGGGGTATGTGGGGGAAGAACTTAACAAGGTACTTATGTATCTGTGTGCTTCAAGCCGGAAACTTGACGACCCGATATCAGTTCTGATTTTAAGCCAGAGTGCAAGCGGAAAAAGTTATCTTGTAGATACCGTAAAAAAACTCATGCCGCCGGAAGATGTAATTTCTGTAACAAGTCTTTCAGACCAGGCTCTTAATTACATCGACAGTCTGATGCATAAATTTCTTATTCTTGGAGAAGCCGTTCATTCAGATACGATTGAATACCAGATAAGGGAAATGCTTTCAGGAAAAGAACTTTCCCGTCTTGTAACAGTAAAGGATCCTGAAACCGGAAAAATGCACAGTGAAATTGTCAGAACGCCCGCAGTTGTTTCAAGTGTCATGAGCGGAACGAGTACGAACATAAATCCGGAAAA
>JABUUX010000462.1 GCA_021442965.1 Treponema sp. | reverse complement strand
GCAGAAGAAATTCCGGTTCTTGTGATGACAAGGACGAGTTCTGCGGGCACTGTTTTGAATCCGCCCGACAAAGTGAAGCTCGGCTTTCCGTTTTATGTAAAGTTTCAGATTAATGATTCATATGGCACTTTCTCCGAATGGAAAGTTTATGCGGGCGGCATAGGAGAAGAACACCTCCTTCCCGCCGAAGATTACGCCGTGGGAAATGAAGAAAGTTCTGATAAACTGTACACTGCGGGTATTACCATAAAGAAAAAACATGACAATATAAGAATCGTGCCTGAAGTGGCGGAACACCCCGGCATCCAGTTCGAGCATCCGTCCGTGGAAACAGAAGCGGGTGCAAAGAAAGAGACCGGAACAATCACGCCCCGCGGTTCTTCAAAGCAGATTGTCGGGAAAGCGTTTGAAGTGTCAGTAAAGATGAACGAAGATTATGCATTTTATGATTGGGAGATTTTCCAGCGGAGTGCAGGCGGAAACGTAACTCTGACGCCTGCAGAAAGAACTAATGAAGACGGTGAAAAAATCCTGGAATTTTCTGACAGTGAAGGGGAGGTGATTTTCACTGCTGAAAATCTTGACGAGAAAAAATACCTTGACGAAGCGGCGTGTAGCATGACGATTAAAAAAGATTTGAAAGACAGAAAATTCATAATCACTGCAAAGACAGTCGAACGCCCGAAACTCAAAATGTGTTCACCCGGAAACGGCGCAAGCGAAATAAACCGCGCCGCTTCGATTATTTTGAATTTTACAAAGCCGATAAAAAAAGAAAGTTTTACGCTGAACGACATTACCGTAAAGGCTGAAAACGCAAACAACATCCCGCTTGATTATGTGACCGCAGTCTACGGTTTCAATGAACCTTTTTTCTCAAACAATGATGCCACCGTGCGGATTCCGGGAAAGGGAGACGAAAACCACCTGCTTCCCCAGGACGGACTTATTTACGTGACGCTTTCAGGATTCATTTCAAGTGTGGAAGACGGAAAGGACATCCCGCTCGGGAAAGACTACAGTTTTTATTTTTCCACGGGAAAGATAACTGACGGTGATTTTGACAACAGCGGTTTCAGTGCTGAGTTTTACCAGAAAGTTAATTCGGCAGATTTTGTGATTGCATCTTCAACTTCCGCACAGTATGAAACGATTTCCAAGAACCGTGTGACTCTTAAAAAGAATTTTTCAGGTATGATTAATATTTCGAACGCACAGCGGTCAGACGAAAACGAATCAACCATGTTCAAGTTCAAACTTAGCGGAGGTGACAAGTCGGGCGTTTCCCAGATAATTCTCCGCGAACGGTATTTTATCACTGACGGCGGAACCCAGCTTTTCAGTGAAAGCGGTGAATGGAAAAATGTTCCCGGATATTCCCAGTCTGACTGCGAAAAAGAATATGCTTATGTTCTGACAGATTTACCGACTTCATTTGGTACTGGCAATGACACTTACGGCTTTGATTTTACGCTCGGCGGGAAAGATGACGGAGTGCACCAGTTTTCCGTAATCTGCCGCGACAAATACATGAACGAAAGCACGCCGCAGACAGTTTATGTGGTGAAAGACACGACGCCTCCGAAAGCCTCTGATTTCAAAGATTTTTTTGAATTGCAGAACACGGAAAATGATAATCCAAATAAAACGCAGTACAAGACAATCGGCGGTAAACATTATTACAGAAACATCAATCCCATGATTACTCTGAAACTGAAAGAACAGATGAATGATTGTGGAAACGAGTTGCCGCAGGAAAATCTTCATCTTGGTTCTGATGACGGAAACTTGAAATTCAAAATCGGCTATTCAACATCAAACACTACAGCACCGACCGCGGAATCAGATGTCTGGAACACGCTTGCTTCAAACACGACTGGTACATCGCAGACTGTCACTCTTCCGAAATATGACGCTGATGTTTCCGGTTACAGAAAGTTTGACCTTCCGTATTACATCTGGCTCTGGGTTGAAGACGATTTTGGAAATCATGACACGGCGCTGATAGATTACAGTCCGATGCTCGACACCACGGGTCCTGATGTTTCAGATGTAAAAGTATATCCTCTGAAAACAAGCGGCACGAACGTGTGGGCGAAGTGGAGCGATAAACCGAAGAATGGCAACATGAGTGAATACGACCATACGGAAATCTGGTACGGCGGTCAAAAACAGAACGGCACAAAAGAAGAAACAGACCAGCAGGGCTGGGCAAAAGGCGTGACACAAAAATCTTCTGAGAATATCGAAATCAGGTTTTATGACAAGGACGGAAATTACAGCAAAATCGTCAAACAGCGCCCGATGACATACCACGACGGAGCGTATTCTCTAGAAACTGAATGCAATCTGACTACGAAAACGACGATTACAGGAAAAAGACAGAAAGACAATGTTACAGATAAAGTTGACCGCACAGTGGAAATATTCGGCGTGGAAGCAGGCCCGATGTATTTTGCTTGGCCCGACAACGACAGTAATGCAAGTCATAATAAATCTGCGTCGGTAACACTGGGAACTTTTGGAACCTGTACAGACGATGATTTGATAGAAGGCACCGGTAATATTGCCAAAATGGATGGCAGCTGGATAACAATTGAAACGAAGATTGAAGGTGGCAGTTATCTAACTACAACACCTTCAACTGAAAAAACTACAGGCGGGGTTAAAAACAACAGTAATCCTACGGTTCAGATTGGTGACTTTTACATTCAGAATTATGTGATGGCAAAAGGTTTTATTCAGGCACTGATT
>JABUUX010000379.1 GCA_021442965.1 Treponema sp. | reverse complement strand
GGCCTAAATCTTTTCCGCGGCTTCCAAAATCTTTCTGACGTTTTCTTACTTCCTGAATTATCAGATTATCCTGTTCCAGATAATCTATAAGATCCCAATGAAAGTCTAAATCTTCTGGGGGAAATAAAGGCGGAGGATCAGGTTTTCTTTTAGAATTCTGATCTTTTACTATTTTAATAAGATCTTCAAAAGAATTTTTATCTAAAAGGCGCTTCAAATATATATTATTTTCTACAGCAATCGTATTTTCTTCATTATAAATAATCTCAGCTCCATCAAAAGCAATATCACGCTTATCCAGATTTCTAATATTTACACGCCTCCCTGGTACACATGAATAGTTATTATCTGCAGACATAAGATGTTTTTCTATATTAAAATTACCATCTTCGGTAGTAATTACAGCCTCTGCCTCAGAATCATAATCCATTTTACTTTTCCAGTAACGAATTTTATAAATTTCATCAGTATTTGGAGAAATATACCAGGACCAAAGATTTTCTTTTTCTGACTGATTTGAAATTTTAATTCCTTCTGAAACAACATTGCCTTTCCAAAAACCAGGATGAAGTTCACTTTGGAGCCAAAACTTTAAATAACATGAATCACCTAAAAGTGCAATCGGAACAAAAGAAATATCATGTTTTTCATAAGTAAGTTTAAGTTCATACGCTGCACTTTTTTCAGCAGTTTGATCTTTTGAATCAGGACGCCATAGCGGAACGGCATCTGCTGTAAAATAAACAGCTTTTCTTGGAGAAGGAATATTTCTGTCTCTTTTTATTTTTTCAGAATATGATTCAGCTTCAGCAGCCCTGTCCAAATACCAGCCGTAATATGTTTTTAAAATAACAACTATTCTGTCTTCTTTTATTATATCTGAAGAAAAATTTTCTTCCTCTGAAATAACAGGTACTTCAACCTTTTCAAAAAAAACATAACGGTCTTTCCCTTCCCATATACCTAATAAAGATTCGGGAATTTCCGAAAAAACTGATAAAGAGGAAAACAATAAAAAAAATAAAATCTGAATTTTTTTCATTTAAGTATATTTAGAGTTTCGGCAACTGTGGTTTCCCAGTTGAATTTTGAAGCTCTTTCTATACCACAGGTTATCATTTTTTTTCTTAAACCGGCATCAGATATTACCTTACCCATAGTATCAGCAATCTCATCAATATTATTTGCTTCAAAATACAAAGGAACATCACCTCCCATTTCAGGGAGAGCTCCAGATTTGGAACAAATTACTGGTACACCACATGCCATTGCTTCAAGAATTGGAAGTCCAACTCCTTCATTTACAGCTGGAAAAACACAGGCATCACTTCCGGCATAAAGTTTTGCAAGACTGTGATAAGGGAAAAAACCAGTTACAAAAATATCTTCTGCAAATGGCGAATCAAATGCAGCTTTTTGTATTTTTTCGGAATAGTCTCCATCCTGACCTGCAATTACAAGTCTGTGAGGAGATCCTGTTTTTTTCTTGAACAATTCAAAAGCCCTTATAAGCTCAATATGTTTTTTTTCGGGACCAGAAAGACGGGTACAATACAGGAAATACGGTCTTTTAATAGCAAAAGGCTTAATATCCAGAACATCAGAATCTAAGTCTAATACAGGATAAAAAACTTTATGGTCTATTCCATTATAAATAACAGTTATTTTGGATTCATCTATACCATTTAAAACTAAATCCCTTAAAACAAATTCAGACGAAGCAATAATATGCCCAACATTTTTTAGTCCTTTTTTTAAGTGCTTTTTTACAGAAGAATCCTTTTTAGAAGAAATGATAGTATTTACAAAGGCTACACTTGGAACTTTGTGCTTATAAGGGATTACCTTTTCGGGTGCAGGATAAATAACCCCGTCATAATTATTTTTTAATAAAAACTTTCCAGCCTTAAGTTTATGCCAGCGCTGCAAAGCTTTTAAAGATTTTAAAGGAGGGACAGCTTTGTAAACAAAATCTTTATCGGAACTATATGTAAATCGGTCTTCTTCAAGACCAAAAAGCTCTATTTCATTATCTGTATGGGGAATATTACCCACAAAAGAAAGAAGAAAAGCGCCTAACCCGCTTCTTCCATGATCACAACCGCATGTATCTATACCAATACGCATAAGATAATTTTCTTAGAGTAATCAAAAAATGTCAAGAAATGTATATAAACGGGAATGTATATAATCAATAAATAAATGAAATTAATAATAAAAAAAAACAGTGTTGACTGATAAAGAATGAGTTTTTAATATAATCTTATGAATACAGAAAATGCATTTGAGCTTCTTTCTCCATTAATTAAAGAAAAACTTTCAGCACTCAATATTTCTACTCCTACCGCTGTTCAAAATAAAATAATTCCTATTATTTTAAATAATAAAAATGTACTTTTTCAAAGTGAAACGGGAACCGGAAAAACGTTCGCATATCTTTTACCTCTTGTGGAAAAACTCGAACACGATATTGATAAAACTTCAGTAAAAATAGTTATAACAGCCCCAACTTTTGAACTGGCCTCACAAATCAATATTGCAGCAAAATCTATTACCGAAAGAAAAACTGCATTATTCATTGGAGGTGCACCATTAAAAAGACAAATAGAAACACTAAAAGATAAACCGCAAATAGTTATTGGAACCCCTGCAAGACTTGTTGAACTTATAAATCTTAAAAAACTGAAGGTAGCCAATGCCTCTGCTGTTATTTTTGATGAAACAGACAGAATGGTAAAAAAGGAACTAATTGAACCTAC
>JABUUX010000313.1 GCA_021442965.1 Treponema sp. | reverse complement strand
TTTCATTTTTTGCATAAATCTTGTGAATTATTTGTGGATAACTTGGTGGATAAGCCACCTAAATTGAGTATTTTGAAAGAATTAAGTAAAAAAGTTCAGCGAGAAACATATTAAATTTCTGTGTTTCACATTCTAATTCCTTGTATTATATAGAGTTACACCAAAAGTATGATTTTTTATAACTTTTTGCATTTTTTTAAGATTATTCCCTAAAGTGATGATTTTACAACAAATTCTGTGCAAAAATTGTGGATAACTTGTGTGGAAATGTGGATATATCTGTGGATTAATTTTATTAACTAATTTTTTTATTTTCCGATAATGAATCAGAGGTTTCTCATGAAAAAAGCTTTAAAAATGCTTCTTGTGTGGGCCGTGTGGCTTATTATAGGAATTGCAGTCATCACTTTATTTTATTCCCTTTATCTTCACTCTTTGGGGTTAGTTGCAGGACAGAAATCTTCAGTTTTCACAAAATTCAATCTTTTTTCTTCTTTCTTTGTTGCGGCAGAAATGATGACTCTGCTTATAGGGTTCTTCCTTATTTCTTACAGAATTTCGGACAAAGGTGGCGCTCTGCAAATTATTGCATTTGTTCTGACTCAAATACTTACATGGGGATTACTTTTCCCTTGGGCTTGGTATACAGAAAAAAACTTTAAAAATGACAACCACGCATTTATATGGGAACAGAAAAACGAAAGAATACTGTCTAAAGGCTATTTTCGTGAATCCGGTAACAATATTTACTACTTCATGGACGATATGAAGCCTTATTACAAAGCAGACGAAGAAGGTGTTACATCTATTAAGATTGATACTCAGGAAGAAGGTATTACCGAAATTGTAGAAATAAATCTTCCGGGCAAACTTGATGTTGTTTCTTCAGCTGCCCCGTACAAAGATATTCTTATAAAAGAATCATTTGAAAAAACAAATGTATTTTCACCTCTTATGAACCTTATTGAAATTGGGAAGCGGGATATCCTTCGAGGCTGGACATACTGGCTTGGTTTTGCCTCCCTTGGTTTTGCACTGGCATCTCTTATTGCACTTTCATCTGTTTCCAAATGGCGCATTGTAGATTTTTCTATAACGGGCATCCTGTACTTTGGGGTCTTAATTACAAACAGTTTATTCTGGAGCCCTCCATTTGAAAAACTCAGAAACATGAACTTTATGCATTCAGGAATTTTCAATATTCCTGCAGCATGGACCAGTTCTCCTTTCCTTATTGTGGTAAACCTTACTTTCGGTCTGGTTGTGATTCTTGCTGGCGTTCTTCATTCCATAAAAGAACACCGTAAAAACAAATAGGCTTAAGTTTTTAGGGATAATAATATGAAAAAGATTTTTACTATTCTGTTTTCTTTTCTGGGTGCAGGACTTTTAGTTTGCATCATCATTGGATTTATAAAAAAAGTTGATGTTATACTTCTTCCAAAGGCAGTTTTTAAATACAAACTATTTACCGGAATTGAAATGTTCACCAGAATTCTTCCGGCACTGGTACTGGGTGGCTTTGTTCTAAGCTGCTCCATTCAATTCGGACGTAATTCAGAAGGCAGTAAAAACCGGTTTTCACCCGCAATGCTTGGCAGATTTAAAACTGTAATTATTGCGGCTCTTATCTGCACAACTCTTCTTACTGTTTCAAATGAAATTCTTGGGGTCAGTCTGAATAATTCCAAAATAAAATATGAAAATCAACCAAGACTGGTTTCTGACTATGTAAAAACTGCAGTTTCAATGCTTGAAGAAAATAAACCTGAAGCCGCGGCACGTTATGCTACAGAAGCCCTTAATCTGGATCCTTCAAATCAAGAAGCCGCAGAAATAAAAAATCAGGCCGATATTGTAATCAATCAGAATGAATTCAAAAATATCCGTCAATTCCATGAAACAAATCTGGAAACAATTCTTCAGACTCCTGACTCTGATATTAACACAGCACTTCTTTCTGAAGTTTACAGTTATTATAAGCTTGCTTCTTCAGCTTACGAAAAAGAAGAATGGTTCAATGCGCATTATTACGCAGAAACAGGACTAAAACTTGCTTCCGGGAAAGATCCGAACTATGAAAAACTTAGGGAAATCTCTTCGGGGGCATGGAATAATCTTACAAAACTTCACGACCTTTCCAGAACCGAAGATCAGAATCTTTTTATGACAAAATATGCCGGGTACAAAGCACTTATGGAAGAAGATTATATGACTGCCTATTACATCCTTAAAAATCTTCAGCTGGATCACCCGGAACTTAAAAATGACTCTGACCTGAATTTTTACGAAGCTCTTGCCGAACAAAAAATTGATGAGCGCATGTATTTTATGGACGAAACTTTGGACTTGCAGACCTTTGAAAGTTCCAACGATGTTTGTTTTTCTCTTAAAGACAAGGACGGTTGGACTGACATAGTTTATTTCAAAGGCATTACAGAAGTTAAGTCTACTGGCGGAATGGTACAGTATCTGCGAGATCTTTATATAATTTCTATGGACCAGAATGGAGATATGCACAGAACTATGCACGTTCCTTATGCTAAAGTACTTTCACAATCAGTAAAAACCATGAATCCTCTTACAAAAGATAATCTTGGCATAGACCGGGAAATAAACAATGTTCCGTATATTCTTCTTCACAGTATAGACCGAGTAAAACAGGGGACGGAAATAAGACCGGAATACACTTATGCAGATTCTGTCAGAACAGACGGTCCGGACTTTATTCTTTTGCGTATGCCATTTTCTGATTTTCAACTTCTGGAAAATGCAACTACAAATCCTAAGACACTGCCGTTACCGACTCTTTTTTCTCTTAT
>JABUUX010000059.1 GCA_021442965.1 Treponema sp. | reverse complement strand
AAACGACCAATGCGGCCGAAACCATTAATAGCAACTCTAACTGCCATAATTTATCTCCTGTTCAGTGACCTGCGTCACCGTAAAAAATTTGCTTGAATATAAAATAATGAATTTTTACAAAATAGTCTATTGAATTCAATTTTTGAGAAAAATCACCTATATTTTATAAAAATCAATAATCACTGTCAGAAATTTCATTAAACAAAGCCTCATAAAGTGTAGCTTTATCCCTGTTTGTATCACGGATAGTCTGAGCCATTCGCCTAGCCAAAACAGTCAGCACTCTGTACCCTACTACAGGTTCTTTAGCACAGATTTCATGAAATTTTTTACTTGAAAGCACCAGAATTTTGCAGTCACTCAGAGCATTAACTGTAGCACTTCTTGTATCATTACTTATAAGAGCTGTTTCACCAAAAAAAATATTCATACTTGCATTTAAATCAGCCAGTGCAATACTGTCTCCAGCCGGAGTCATTCGGGAAATATGAACAGCTCCGTCAAGCAGAATATAAAATTCATCCCCAATATCGCCTTCTTTTATAATCATATCATCTTTTTTGTAATGCCTTACAAGCGTACCTTCATAAAGCATTTTTAAAACACGACAATCATTTTCATTATCTGCTTTGAAATCTGCAAATAAAGCAATCTTCAAAAGCTTTGGCAAGTCTTCCTCAAAATTTCTGTTTTCCATACTACTTTCCTCTTACAAAAATGGCTTTAGCGTTTTTAGGAATAATAAAATCACCTTTAGGACAAAGAACAGGCTCATTGCTTTTTAGTGATTTTACCTTTGAAAGGTTTGCAATTACAGTGTTTATATCAGGATTCTTCTGAGCTTCACGCAAAGCTTCTTTTCTTCGCTGATGAAAATTTCCTGAATTTAAAAGAAGTCCCACCAACACACCTTTTTCTTTTTTGTGAAGCATTTCTGCCTTGCGCAAATCTGCGTATGTTTTTCCAATCATATCCTTAGAAATATCAAAAATAAGAATACCGGAGTCTGCATCATCACTGATTAATGAACGTATTACACTTGAGTATCCTGCCCCACTTGAAGCAGTTGCCAAAAGACTATATTCATAATCCTCTGTAAGAATAATTTCATCACAATGTGCCATTCTAAGATGTTTTTCGAATTTAGCACTTTGAAGTTCTGCTACCATATAAATTCCACGATTTAAATTTTCCATGGTAAGAACAGCAAGAACAGTTCGGGAATCCACCTCCAGTTCGGAGTATTCTTTTGAATAATCTCTTATAACCAGAGCACGAGCTGCAGATTCAATAAATGCTCGTTTTAAAGTTGATTCATCTGTAAAATCTCCCGCTACATAATTGACATCTTTAAAACGGACATCTTCCCGTAAAGCTTCAATTTGTTCCTGGGCCTCATTTACCAGAACAATCATATCAGTGGTAATATCCGGATTTGACACCAAAACTGTTTCCAGAATTTTTTCAAAACCCGGCCTCCATCCGCATAAAATAAAATGACCTTCCATATTTTTCAATTTTATCAATCCTTTATTTTTCTTTTCCTGTATATCTACAAAAACAGAAGCTACCTGACCTCTGATATAACCAAAAACCATTGTACCCGAAATAAGCAGGGTAATTGCAGCAGCACGTCCCGGAATAGATTCACAAACAAACTCAAAATAACCTGCACACACAGCAACACACATAAACCAGAAAGTATCCATTTTAGTTGTGATGCCGCTTCCTGTTTTTGTTTCAAAAGAATAAACAACGGCCAAAAGTCCATAAATAAATACTACTAATGCAATATAACCAAGTGTAAGAGGATTCCTGAATATAAGTCTCATTCGTCGGGCAAAGTCCGACTTAACCTTTACTTTTTTTCCTTTCATTATGCAACCGTCTCTTTACTGTTAGCACGAATAATAATTGCTTTAGCAAATTTAGGAATTATAAAATCTTCACTTGGAGTTAGCAAAGGTTCGTTGGAATGAAATCCTTTTACTTTTTTTAAATTATCTACAACAGCAGAAATGTCAGAATTTATCTGAGCTTCACGCAATGCCGCTTTTTTTCTCTGATGGAAGTTTCCTGTATTAAGAAGAAGTCCCACCAAAACATCACTATTTGATTTATCAGCTTCATAACTTTCGTAAAGTTCGCCATATGTTTTCCCAATAAAATTTTTTGAGATTTCTTCAATAATAATTCCAGAATCGGCATCATCACTAATCAATGCCTTAATAACATTACTATACCCAAGACCGCTGGAAGCCGTAGCTAAAAGACTATGCTCATAATCCTGAGTCAGGATTAATTCGTCTACATGAGCCATGCGAAGATGTTCTTCAAATTTTTCGCTTAAAAGTTCAGCCGAAACATAAACTTCTGAATTTATATTTTTCATAGTTAAAACAGAAAGAACAGTTCTGGAATCTACTTCCATATCAGAAACATTTGTATTTGTATAATCTGCAATTACAAGAGCACGGGATGCAGTCTGAATGTATGCACGTTTCAAAACCTCTGCATCAGAAAAATCTCCAGCCACATACTGAACTTCTTTAAAGCGGAAGTCCGAACGAAGAATTTCCATTTTGTCAGCAGGAGCATTATTTACAACAACAATCATATCAGGTGAAATATCAGGATTCTGCTTTATTACCTGATCCAGGATTTTTTCAAAGCCGGGTCGCCAGCCACAAAGTAAAAAATGTCCTTTCATACGCTTAAGTTTCTTTAACCCCTTTTTATTTTTAGCCTGTACAGCCATTATTGTAGATGTGATTTTTCCAAGCACGATTGTCCAAAAAGCCATCCCCACCAAAAGAAGTACAAGAGAAGCCA
>JABUUX010000206.1 GCA_021442965.1 Treponema sp. | reverse complement strand
AAAATTTTGGGATCACCCCAATTTATTTCCAAAATGAGAATAGAGACTTTAAAGAACAGCTGAAAGGATTGGAACAGCTTGGAGAATGGATCAATTGCGGTTTGCTGGAATGGAAGAATGTTTTAGGGGAGTTCTCAGATGAACCTCCCAGAGATCCTTCACAGATTGAGCTTATTGATTTTTGTCTGACAAAAAGTGATACTGCAAAAATCATGGCAGATGCAATACATGGTGAAAAATGGATCGAATTTCTTGAAAACAAAAAAATATTTAAATCTCTTTATTCCGAGGATGCTCAGCTTAACGAGTTTGATCAGATTTGGATGGTTTGGCTGGCCAGAGAGATTGTAAAACAGGAAAATCATGTATTTATAAACCATCTGTTAAATAATGAAAACCGCATAAATAAAAAATATGCTGAATTAATCCTTGCTCAGCTTAATAAATCAGATTCAGAACTGCCAAGCGAACGTATTCAGTTCTATTGTATTTTGTTAGACAAGTATCTGGATGGGTTTAGGATTTTCTGGCTGTTGGATTATTTATCAAAAAGAGAATTTCATCCAGTATTCTTATTCTTGTTTCAACGGTTGTTTGAAAATGGAATTCTACCAGAATCCATATCAAATTTTGGAAACTGTAGGATTAAGTACAGCTTTAATTTTGTAGCAAAGAAATACCCAATAGCAAAGGCGTGGAGTCACTTTAAAATCAAGCTTATTGAAAACTGCAAAAAGGAGCTGCTCTTGTGGCTGCCTCAAAAACTACTTGAATTAAGTCAGAAAATCCAAATTCTGCATAATGTTGATAATGCTTCTGATGTTCCTGAGCTGGTTTCAATTCCTGTTTTTGAAAAAGACAGTTTGTGGAATGATGATTATCCAAAACCATTTATTTCTATTTTTAAGATTTTCTCTGACTGCTGCTGTGCCTGTTATCAGGATGATCCGACTTTTGTGGAGGTATATCTCAAAGAGTGCTTCTCAAAGGATGATATTTTGCTGAGTAAAGCATGTTTACGAGCTCTAAGAGATATGGACAGTATTCCCCCTGATACCGTTTTTGATATTGTTGTCAGCCTCCCGTCAATTCTTGATTTTGGTAAAAAATATGAAACCACAGAATTGATGGTTCGAATTTTTAATTTGATATCAGAGAATCGGCAAGAACGTTTTATCAAACGAATAGAAGATTATAAAAAATATGAAGAAGACAGGAACAATGCCAGGACTCAGTATTGGTGGTTTTCAAAATTAAGAGGTAATTCTGGTCAGAGAAATGATTTTAACGAAAAGGCAGAAAAATTACGAAACCTATATGATTTTACGAAAATAGATAATTGTGATGAATACGGCATCTGGTCAAGGTGGACTGATGATGAGCCTGTTAGTTTAAGTGAAATGAACGGGATGGGGCTGGAAAAAATAATTGATAAATTTGTTGATTGTCAGGACACTATACCCGAAAATAAACATCCAATAGAATTCCTGATTGGTCTGGCGGACTATACAGCTCAGTCTTTTGAAACAGCAATGAACTTAATAAAGGACGTTTTAGATAGAGGAATAAAAGACAGATCTCCGTGGACTTATATCATGGTTGGAATAAATGATTCAAAATTTACTGTTTCGGAGCTGTTGGAGATCCTGTCGGTCTTGGTTAAGAATATTGAAATTCTTCCCTATAAGAAAGGAATTGCCAGACTGCTGTTAAAAGTGGTTCAAAATTCAGAAAACAAGGAGTTTCTTACAGAAAATGAATCTCTGCTAAAAGACTATATTCAAGTCATTTGGAATAACAGGGATAAGGATATGGATTTAGATGAATCGCAGTATTTGATTACAGCTGCAATCAATTCATGTTTAGAACCAATTTTACAATCCTGTATTTGGCTTCTTTCCTGTTCTCAGGACAGTGGGATTCCCCAATGGTATAAAACTTTTATGGAAGACAACTTATCTTTATCTGGGACAGAAAAGGTATTTGCCTATTGTACTCTTGGAGGATACTTTAATTTTTTAGTTAACAGGGATGCTGATTGGACAAAGAATAAGTTTATTGAAGGAATGACTGGGGAAATTGAAGAATTGTTTGTTCCCATTTGGACAGGATTTATGTATTATTCGGCCTCTCTGAATATGTCAACTGCCCCCATTCTTGAGCCAGTTTTTTTGCAGGCTGTTAAATCCATTGAAAAACTAAAAAATATAGAAGTTCGTCAAAACTTTGTCAGATTATATGTTCTATTGTTGGTTTACTATGTAAAGAATCCGTTCTCATCTGAGGTAGACAATAATCATTCTGGAAATTCTTCCGGCTTTATTACTGAATTTTACAGGTACTCAAATACGAATGATAAGATTTTGTTCTTAGAGCTCATAAATGAGTTGCTCCAAAAAATGAACCCAGATATAAAAATTAAGCATTGGAATTCGTGGGTAAGAGAATTTGTCACTTCAAAATTTGATAATTTACCAACTCCATTAACCGAAGAGGAGAAAAATTGTTTCTACTATTGGCTGGAAAATGTGGAAGAATTTTTCGAAGAGTTTATATCCATTTTATCCAATAATCCAGCACCAAAGACACTGGATATTGAATGGATTGCTACTATCAGTGAGTCTGAATTTTATGACAGATTTCCAAATCCAACATTGCGTTTACTCTCAAAATTACTAAATGAGGATACAAATCTCGGTGATTGTTTTGAATGGTTTTTAGAGGACATTGATATTCACAAAATTGGTTTAGATGAAAATGTTGTCAATGAATTTAAAGAGGCTCTTCTCCATAGAAAAGTTGATTTTGACCAGCTGCAGGAAGCAAAGAATAAAAAGAATAATAG
>JABUUX010000109.1 GCA_021442965.1 Treponema sp. | reverse complement strand
TCCGTAAATCAATAGTAGGAGTAAAAGATGTCAAGAGCAATAGACGGAACAAAAAGAAAAAATCGCCGCTCAAAGATTTTGAAACTTGCTAAAGGTTTCCGCGGAGATCGTAAATCAAATTATAAACCAGCTAAAGATGCTGTTACAAAGGCTCTTAGCCACGCATATGTTGACCGACGTGATGTAAAACATGAATTCCGAAGTCTTTGGATTGCACGTATTAATGCTGCAGTTCGTGCAGAAGGAATGACATACTCACAGTTCATCGATGGTGTAACAAAAGCAGGTATTAAACTTAACCGCAAGGCTTTGTCTAATATGGCAATTGAAGACCCAACAGCATTCAAAGCAGTTGTAGAAGCAGCAAAAGCTGCAAGAAAATAACTGTTTGTATAATTAAGGTAAGAGAATATGATTACACTCGATCAGGTACAACTTCTTGAAGAAAAAGTAGCAAGTGCTGTGGATAAAATCCAGCAGCTACAGGCTGAAAACGATGCTCTGCGCAATAGAGTGCAGGAGCTTTCAAATGCGCTTTCAACTAAGTCGGAGCAACTTAATACTTTAGAACAGGATCAAAACCAGATTGAGGGTGGCATTCTCAAAGCTTTGGACCGGCTGAATTCAATCGAAAATTCAGTATTGAAGTCTGCCGGACAAAGCTCACCTACTTCTTATTCTATTTCTGAACAGACTTTTCAGTCTGATCAAACTGATAAAACTTTATCTTCACAAATTTCAGATTCTTCTGATGAAGAACCAATGTTTAACTCAAGCCCAAGTACATCACACGATATTTTGAATACAGCTTCAGAGCCAAATCCAGAATATATACCAGACTCTTCAACAGAACCAGTTTCAACCCCTGGCTTTGATATTTTCTAATGGGTACTTTACAAATCAATCTTTTAGGAACATCTTTCACTATTCAAGCTGAGGAAGATTCAGATTATATGAAAAAACTTCTTGGCTATTTTGAAAGGATTTCCAATCAAATCAAAGAAAGTAGAATCCTCAAAGACAACACTCAAATTGCAATAATGACAGGTGTTATGCTTTGTGATGAGTTATATAAAGAAAAAACTAAAAACATTACAACAACAAATTCTAGAGATAATTATTATGACGATTCCGAAGAAAGTGAAGAACTTGAAAGAAGAACTCTGGAAATGATAGAAAAAATCAGCAAAGTTGTCTGAAGGATTTCAATTTTGAAAGTTTACATAGATGCTGATTCCTGTCCTTCAATTATTCGAGATTATATTATTGAGTATGGACAAAAAAAATCCTTTTCTGTAGTCTTTGTTGCCAATCGTATAATTAATCCAAAAACAAATCAATTTTTTGAAATGATTGTCTGTTCACTTGAAAAAGATTCTGCTGATAATTATATAGTTTCGAATGCAAAAGGTGCCGTTATAAACAGACAATGCTGTGCAGATGAAAAATACGGCTACAAATCATCCTCTTTTGTTTTGTCTCCAGCAGATTTGTTAACAAATGGAAGTGACATTGTTGTTACTCGAGATATTCTACTTGCTAAACGTCTTACAGATAAAAATGTTATTTGTATGAACGATAAAGGATATTTTTTTACAGAAAACAACATAGAAAAATTACTAAAAGAACGTGAAGAAGATCTACAATATGTAGCTATGGGACTTGTTAAACATTCACACTCTAAAGGATACAGTAAAAAAGAGTTTTCAGAATTTAAAAATTCCTTTTCAAACTTAATTAATTTTCTAAAATAATTCAAACATCTTTAAGCGCATTATGAATTGCTATAATACGTTCTTTAATTTCTAAAAAAGCTTTTACAATTTCAGGGTCAAACTGCTTTCCACTGTTATTTTCAATTTCCTTAAAAGCATCTTCTATATCCCAAGCTTCTTTGTAACAACGCTGACTGCTTAGTGCATCAAACACATCAGCAACAGCAACTATTCTTGCTTCCAAAGGAATATCATTTCCTGACAAAGGCTCAGCTTCAGGAACAGGAGAACCTGCAACATAATCTTTTATATTAACTTTTCCAGGGTAACCCGTGGGGCCACCATCCCATCGGTCATGATGATGAAGATTAATATTAAAACTAAGCTCTTCTATATAGCTTTTATCAGGATTAAACAGCTGGGCACCCATGCAAGTATGTGCTTTCATAATATTTCTTTCATTTTCATCAAATCTTCCCGGCTTTTTTAAAATTAAATCAGAAATACCGACTTTTCCTAAATCATGAGTTCGCGCAGCTAAAGACAGATTACTTCGAAATTCATGACTGTCTTCTAATGAAATATTATGATTAAAAGCCCAACGGTCAAAAATTTCTCTTGTATAAACAGAAACACGCTCAACATGACCAGCCGTTTCTTTTGGATCCCTTAATGCTGCCAGCTGATTCATTCGAACATACTGGTCTTTTGTAAGAAAAGCATTTTTCAAAAGATTTACTACACTGTTTGCAAAATGTTCAATATAAACAACATCTTGATTCGTAAAAGGTATTACTTTTCCTTCCTTATTTTTTTTATTAATAATCTGCAGAACGCCAAAAAGTTCCTTATCAGACTTCAATGGAACAACAAACATTGAAATTGTTTTATAATTCCCAATAATATCAGGATTAACATTGAATTTGTAAGGAAGATTTGGGTCAAGACTATAACAGTCATCAATTTTTAAGGTAGAAAAAGTTTTTGCAACATATCCTGCAATTGAAGTTTCACTAATAGGAAAAGAAAAAGAAGTATAAGGAAGTTTCATTCCTGCTTCAAGTTTTTTCAACTGAGTATCATTATGACCGAATTTTATTTTTAAATTTTCACCAGAATCATCAACAACATAAATCGAACCAGCATCAGCATTTACAATTCT
>JABUUX010000184.1 GCA_021442965.1 Treponema sp. | reverse complement strand
TAAGTAAACGTTTACTTACATTAAATCGGGATTGGTCATAATGTCAATAGTAAAATTATTGAATGAAGGAACGAGTAGAGGAAAGAAAAAATTTATATCCAAAGCGGTCAGAGAAAGAGTTATTTTTGATGACTGAAGAAAAATCCGGGGTAAGGTAATGATCTACCTTTATGGTGTTATAGTTTTCTGTACTGCCTGTCCACAAACCATAACTTCTTTTTGTTTTATTCTTTTTTAAATCTTGAATTGTATATTCAAAATATCCGCCTTCGTAAAAAGTGTAAATCCAGAACTTTGTATTTTTTTTATTTGTTCTGGAAAATTCAGAATTGATTTTAGATTTTTGGCTTCTAAAAAGTTTATAGTCTGATGTAAGAAAAGTTCCGCTTTTGATTTTTGCTTGAAAAGGTTCTCCAAGTATTTTAATTTCAATAATTTCATCCTGCGTAATGTCACCGTTGTATTGTCCCATGGCGGAAATTTTTTTTTCTTTAAAAATTTCTTCCTTAAGCACCAGTCCTCCATCATAAAAACTGTAGGAGTACACTGTTTCATCTGAAATGCAGACAAATTTTGAAACAGGGTTAGAAAGTGATTTTCCTTTTTTCAGATAATAGTGGTCAAAGTAGTATCCCGCTCCCTGAAAGCATCCTGAACGAACATATACACTGCTTTTTGAAAGACCAATATCAATTATCAGTTCTCCGTCAGTAAAAGGATTTCCTTCATAAGTTCCTGCTATAATTTCTTTTTCACCACTTTTACGGGTAATTGTTTTTTTTACAATATATGGATCTTCAAAACTGTATTCCCAATTCACACCGTATTTATCAGTAAAACTGTAAACTACAGGAAAGCCTTCGGCAAAAAGAGAACAAGAAAAAACAGAAATCAGAATAAAAAATATTTTTTTCATTTTAGCGGATTATCGGACAGTTACAGCTTTTAATCATATTCATCATTTTTGATTCCTTTCACGTAAACCTTTTACATAAAGATACAAATCGGTAAGTTCAGAACGGGCTTCATGGATTTTCTGAACCACTTCAATATTTTGGGACTTTATTTGTGCATCTTCTATCAATTGTAACCGTGCACCTTCAGTTGTAAATTTTTTTTCCATGATCAGATGTTTAAGCCTAAGAATCATTTCTACGTCATTCTGAGTGTAAGTGCGCCTTCCGCCAACATTCTTTTGAACAGAAAAACCCGGAATGGCTTCTTCCCAGTAACGCAGCACATGCTGTTTTACACCTGTAAGTTCTTCTACTTCGCTGATTGAAAATGTTTTCATAAGTCCCCACCCGTTATATTTTCAATTAGTTTATCAATAAAAATTAAACAAAAAGTTTTCTGCATTCCAAATAGAATCTTTTTTCATCAGCTTCTCCCATAGAAAAACTTTTTCGTGGAAGAGGACCTGTCTTTCCTATTGTTTCAAAAAAACTATCCTTGGCTATTGGAGGAAGTAGAATTCCTGTGGCATTGTCTTTAGTTCCCAGTTCCAAAACATCTTCTGTTCCATGAATATAATCAATTTCAGGATTTCCGTTTAATTTGATGTATTCATCCAAAACCGGCTGAAGTCTTGAAACTGCCAGTTCTGTTATAGAGGTTTTAAGAACTGTGAATTTCTGATTTCCGTCTTTTTTGTAAGCAAAACCAAAATCTGCATTTGATTTTTTTACAGTTTCAATCATTTCTTCTTTTGACAAGGCTTCTTCTATTTTCCCTTCAAGTTTTTCCGCAAGGAAAGAAATAAGGTTTTCTGAATCGGCATTAAACAGAACTCTGTGAATTGGTTCAAAGGTTAATCCTTTGTCATAAATGTTTACAATTTCTACAAGTGCATAGCGTACAGAATCGTCTTCAATACCAGTTTCTTTTTTATGTTCTTCCCAAACTGATTTTGCAGTTGCCAAAGAATGATTTCCATCTCCTACTGCAAAGAGGAATGTACTGCCATCTGTCTGGCGGTTTTCTTCTGCAATTTTGTTCAGAGCTTTTTCTACAATGGAATTATCCTGAACAGCCCAGCCGGAAATTTTTCCGCCGTTCATCATCATTTCTCCACTGTAAACAGGAGAAGAATTTTTAGCATTATTTCCACAAGCCTCTACAAGGCAGCCGTCTTTGTCATTTACTAAAAGCATGATGTGAGGAAGTTCCAATGGAGCACCGCGGCGAATTTCCATTCTTGGTGGAATGCGTTCAATAATTGTGGCTTCAGTGGCACGAATATTTGCTTTGGTAAATGGCTTCCACTCGTAGGTTTCCAAGTCTATAAGACACATAAGACCTGCACGCGTTCTTCCGAATGTAGTAGTACGTTCCAGATAAATAAACGAATTCAAAGGCTGTGCAAAAACATTTCCGTTGATATATTGATTCATTGCCTTATGGATTTTTTCAATTCTTGCAGGTTTATCCGGAGACGTCAGATAAACTTCAGGCAAAATCAGATTAAGAGTAGAGGGATTTGAACCTGCTGTCTCTTCTGTTTTTTTCCAGTATTCAGGATTTTGTGTGTACTGGTCGCAGGCAATTACAGACCAGCTTTTTACATCGATATTTTTTGGAAGGAGAATTTCCGGAACGAAAATTCCATATTCATTAATTTTATTCATAAAAAAATTATAACACGAAACGCCGAATCCTTTCTATGTAAATAACAATGCATTTAATACTTTCATTGACTATTAATTTTTTTGAGAGTATTATTTTTAAACTATATTCTATTTCTATTTTCTATATGGAGAAAAATCGATGGCTAAGTATGTTTACTTTTTTGGTAACGGCGATGCAGAAGGCGATGAAACAATGCGTCCTCTGCTCGGTGGTAAAGGTGCAAACCTTGCACAGATGGCAAAGGCTCCACTGAGTCTTCC
>JABUUX010000352.1 GCA_021442965.1 Treponema sp. | reverse complement strand
CCGCTGACTATGCGCCCATATAATCCGAAAGTGACAAAAGTTATATAATAATTGTGGGCGCATTATTTTGAAGATAAATTCCGGAATTGAGCTGCTTCTGCAGAAATATTTCGGTTCGTACAAGTTTACACAAAGCGATGCTGGCAGAATTGAAAACTATCACAGCGCGACGCCCGGCGATTTTGGAACGCTTGTGGGAAAGATAAGGTTTATGGATGTAGCAGAAATTACTGACAGAATGATTGTCGAAGATTTGTGCAGGATTCAGGAAGAAAAAGACGGTGCGCATAAAATCGGTTTCTGCGCGTAGAGAAAAATTTTTATGGGAGAAAAAATGGTAAGAATTTCCGGTGTTTTGTCAGAGAAAGAAAAGGCAGAGTTGCCTGAACTGAATTTTAAACAGATAAAAAGAATGGTTTCTTATCTGAAGCCCTTTATAACCCCTGTGGTATTTATGCTTTTAATTCAGGCAGTCTCTTCGTCAATTACTCTTGTTCCGCAGATTCTTTCAAAAAGAATTGTGGATGATGCTCTACTAGGAAAGAACATGAGTCTTCTGATGCTCCTTCTGGGGGCTTCGCTCGGTTTTGCAATGCTCAGCTTTTTTATCAATAATTTTTCTGACTTTATTCGGAATCGGGTCAGCTGGAAAATGAAAATCAATATGAAGACACAGCTTTTTGAAAAGCTTGTTCACATGGATTATGATTTTTTCAAGAATGAAAAAGAAGCTGATATCAAAGCAAGGCTTTCTGATGATGTTTCGGAAGTAACCGATACAATTTTCAGAATCCTTCCGCAGGCGGTAGATGCTGTTTCTGTTTTTATTACGGCTTTTGCGGCAATGGGCACCGTAGACTGGCGGCTGATTGTTACAGGGCTTGCGGTTTTTCCGCTTAAAGTACTGCCAAACCGACTTAGGAGAACAACTTCACATAAGAGACGTGTGCAGCGGCGTGAATTAAACATAGAGGAAGATAATTTTGTTGACAAAACCCTTTGTGTAAACGGTTCTCTTCTGATGAAACTTTTTGCAAATGAAAAGAATTTATGTAATCATTACAGCAATCTATATCAGAAAAAATACCTGCTTTCAAAGAAGGAGCAGAAGGAAGGACTGTTCTTTAGTTTTATTATGGTTGTTCTTTCTAAAATAAATTCAGTGCTCGTATATTTTGTGGCAGGAATTCTTATGATATGGCAGAAGAATGATGCCATTACTGTCGGTTCTGTTACTATGACAATGTCCTTGTGCACACGTCTGGTCTTTCCGGTAGATTTTCTTATGAGTTTTAAGACTGAACTTCAGAGTGGTCTGGCTTCTTTTTACAGAATCCTTGAATATCTGGACAGAAAAAATAAAATCAATAATCCTCAAAACGGTATTAAGAAAAAAGTCTGCGACGGCGACATTGAATTCCGCAATGTAAATTTTGCTTATTCCGATGACATACCTTTGCTCAAAGATGTAAGTTTTACTCTGCCTGCAGGAAAAACCTTTGCACTTGTAGGACCCAGCGGAGCCGGAAAAAGTTCCGTCATCAATCTTATTCCAAGGTTGTACGATGTTGTGTCCGGAAAAATTACTGTGGGCGGTGCAGATGTAAAAGATATTGATCTGGAATATCTTCGCAGTAACATCGGTGTTGTAACTCAGGATACATATCTTTTTGACGGCACGATTCTGGATAACCTGCTCTACGCAAAAGAAAATGCTTCACAGCAGGAGATTGAAGACGCCTGCAGCAATGCGAACATACACGAGTTCATAATGTCGCTTCCTGACGGTTATGAAACTCTTGTAGGAAACCGCGGTCTCAAACTGAGCGGCGGGGAGCGCCAGCGCCTTGCAATTGCCCGCGTGCTTTTGAAGAATCCTAAAATCCTGATTCTGGACGAAGCGACATCGGCTCTAGACAGCATCAGCGAAAACGCAGTCCAGCAGGCGCTCGAACGGCTTTTGGTCGGAAGAACTTCCATCATTATTGCGCACAGGCTTTCGACCGTATTAAACGCGGACAGAATTATGGTCCTGAAAGACGGACGGATTGTTGAGCAGGGCTCGCACAGAGAACTTGTTGCTTTGAACGGGGCTTATAAGGAACTCTTTGACACTCAGTTCAAGAAGGTTCTGGATTTTGAAAAGGTTGCGTAGGAGGCAGAATGAAAAAGGATGACACAAAGTCAGAAGACCTGGATATCGGACTTAAGGTCTTTGTGCATCCTGTACTTTATCAGATATTGGAGTGCAGAGTTCCTGCTGTCAGAAAAATGCTGGAAACTGAAAAACAAATTGATCTGCTTGAAGCGGAATACACCTTAGAATCATACGAAAGGCTGAGGAAATATTATGCCAGTCAGGAAAATTGGGGCAAGGAATTTCATTGGTTGAAAAATGCTGTTCTACAGAAAAAGAGGTAAGATATTTTCATTTGCTTGCCCTAAGATATCGTAGTGCCAGAGTCAAAGACAGGCGGAATCTCATAATGGCGGATAAACTATAAATGAAAAGGGAAAAAAGTCAAAGAATAAAACTGCGTTTAAAAAGAAAACTGATGGAAATGCTGAGTGTAAGGAATCCAGTGTATTCTGATTAAGCTCACAGAAAATAAAAACGATTTGGGAAAATTAAGTAAATAGTTTTTTAATGAAAAAATCCCGATTTCGTGATATACTTGTGTTTATGGAAGTTAGGTATACCAAACTTTTGAAAGTCCTTATTGATAAAGGCCTCAAGAAAACTGACTTAATTGAAAAAGCGAATATCTCCAGCAACATCGTAGCAAAAATTGGGAAAGGAGAATTTATCTCAATGGATGCTTTGAAAAAACTTTGTGTTGCTTTAGATTGTGAAGTCGGGGATTTGATTGAATTAAATTTCGAGGAATAAATGAAC
>JABUUX010000101.1 GCA_021442965.1 Treponema sp. | reverse complement strand
AAAGCCGGAAACGAATCAGCTGATACTATCTCTCTTAAAGTAGACCAGGATTCAGACCGTCCAGAGATTGTACTGAACAGCATAAAAACAGACGGAACTACAACTCTTAACCACGGAACTATAGCCGGAAATGTAACTGATGATGACGGTGTGGAAAAATTTGAAATCAAACTTACAAAGAAAGATTCTTCTTCCACTGTTATAAAAGATTGGACAGAAGTAAGTGCAGGTTCTGGCGGACAGTTTACTTATGAAGTGCCAGTTGATTCTGTAACAAAGAAACCAGACGGAAATTACAGAATTTGGTTCAGAGTAAAAGACAAAGCCGGTACAACCTTTACTTCTAGTGATGCAACTAACCAGCCAAGAATTTCTACTTTGAATGATACAGCTGTAGTTGGAACATATATTGATTATGACGTAGACTCTACACCTCCAGTAATTAATCCTGTTGAAATTACTAGACGCAACATGGATGACACAGCAGATGAAACTGTTCCTTTTGCTCAGGGTGAATATTATGGTGGTAAACTTAGAGAAAAGGCTACGTTGATTGTAACTGCAAAAGATACAATTATTACAAATCCAGCTGACCTGGTAGTTACTTATTCAATTCAGATTGGAGATGATGAGAACAGTGTTCTTGTAGATAATGAAGTTCTTCCTAATGTAACAGGCACAAACCAGTACGCAAAAGAAATAAATTTCGGAAGTCTTACAAGAAGCGGAGCCGCTGTAGTTACTGTAAAAGCGGCAGATAAATCGGGTGAGCCTGCAACAAAGAGTTATACAATCTTTGTTGACAATCTGCCACCTGATGTTAACACTGCAGTAACAAACTTTGTGCCGGCAGCGGGTTATGAAGTAACAGGCGACGTAACTGTTACTGCAAATATTAGCGATGAAGATACGGCTCGTTCTCAGATAAATGCTTCCAAAGTGGGATATTATATTCCGACAAAAGCAGAAAATGACAGTAAACCGACAACTGCGGCAGGCTGGGCAGCCTTCAGTCAGAAGTGGACTAGCGACAATATGACAGCTTCTGAAGCTCTTATGAAAATTGAACTTACAGGACTTTCTAAAAACTCGGCAGATATTGCTGATGCTTATGCTGATTTTGAAATATCAGAAGGCGAAAAAGTTTACAATATTCCTCTTTGGCTCAAACTTGAAGACAAAATGGGTAATGTAACTTACATTACAAATAATTTAATAAGATACAATCCTGACCGTGCAAGGCCAAAGGTAAGAATCTTGTATCCGGTAGAAGACCAGACTGTACAGGGTTCATCAAAAGGTTATGTAATCCTTGGTGGAACAATCCGTCTTTCAGGAACTGCAGAAGACAATGAAGGAATTAAAGCTGTATTTGTGCAGTATGATATTGATGGTAACGGAAAGTTTGAAAGCGCTGATGCCACATGGCTTAAGTCAAATATTCCGAACACAAAGATTTACAAAATTTCTGACGGTACTGAAATTACAAACGGTGTATATGAAGAAGATGAATGGGGTATAAAAGCAACAGGTACGTTAAGCTGGAGCACAAGTTTTGATGCAGAAAAACTTACAAATCCTACTGCCCTTGAAGTTGGAAATGCGGCTAACCCAAATAATGACACTTTCAATATTCGTGTTAAGGCGTTGGACACAGACGGAACTTCACATGTAAGTGCAGCGCAGGAAATCCATGTTTCAGTAAACAATTCGGCACCGGTATTTGGAGAGTTTAAACTTAAGCAGTACGGAAACTCTTCTTACACAGGAACCGCCATAAGGACGGTAGATTATGAACAGGATGTATATATTTCTGGTGATAACTGGAGGCTTGAAGGAAGCGTTACTGATGCAAACGGGATTGATACAGTTACAGATACAAAAAATACAGTAATAACAAATGATATAACAAATGGAAAAGCAATCATTTATGAACTGGATACTGCAAAGACTAGATTCGAAACCCGAGTAACAGTAAGAGATAAAGAAACTCCAAGGTATCAGGAATCAACAATGGACTTTTCTGTAAATATTGATAATGTAAAACCTGTTCTGGCAGAAGCTTCTGGAAAGGTACTTCTTTATCAGGGAACATACGGCGGTACAAAAGTTGATGAAAAGATTCACATTCAGGAGTCAAACGGCAGCACAGTTCTTACTTCCAGAGTAACTGAAGGAGAGTCGGGATTTGATAAACTTATTTTCTACGTAGAACGTTATGGCGGAACAGCAGAAAATAAAACAAATCACCGTATCTATAACATAGTAGAATCAACCAACAACAGAATCGATATTTCTTCAAGTGGAGTTCACATTAATGAAGACAATCTTCCAGTCTACGATGTAACAGATAATACTCGTACTCAGCCTGATGAATTTAAAGTTCCGGATGCAGTTTACAATGTGGTAAGACCGGGTTGGGTTGTAAAGATTGGTGGAAATTATCATCTTATTGCTCAAAAAATTGATGCAACAAAATCAATTAAGTTCAAAGAACAGGTAGATGTAAGCTTTAAAACAGCTTCCTTCGTTTATGGAAATGTTGTAAATACTCCGGGTGAAATTGGTCGCAGTGACACAGACGGGGACGGCATTTTGGAAGATTATACAAAGAGCGGTTCAGACTATATTTGGAGTGCACAGTTCAACTCTACTAATATTCCTGACGGACCTGTATGGATTCATTTTGTTGCATTCGACGTTGCAGGAAACATGACCCATGGAAGTGTACAGACACGTATTTCAAATAATGTGGCACGAATTACTTCTGTAAAACTTGGAACAGATTTGAATAATTACAACGGTATTGAACCGAACGAAACTACAACATTCTACGCTTTCAAAGACAGCCACGGAAACGGTGATACTACAAAAGGTGTTTCTGTATGGAACCTTGTAACAAGCGAAGA
>JABUUX010000341.1 GCA_021442965.1 Treponema sp. | reverse complement strand
GTCGGTTGCTTTTACTGTTACTGTAAGTGTTCCGTCTGCAAGTTCTGTTGTGTTGATTTCTTTTGTAAATGAGTCTGTTGTAAATGTTTCTTTTACTTCTTTATTGTTTTTGTCTTTTACAGATATTTCTACTTTTGAAATCTTATCATTATCAGAAACTTCGCCTGTAAGTGTTACCTTTCCGTTTACAACATTTGTCTGAGTTGTTCCGTTTGAAGTTTTAAAAGATTCAATTACAGGATTAAGTCTTGCACTCTTTATTTCTGGTAAATCTTTGTCGTAGAACAAAGCAATAGTTTTGCTCTTTTCGTTTCCGCTTGAGTCTTTTGCTGTAAACACAAGATCTTTTTTTCCTGAAGTTTCACCTGCTGCAGGTGTCCATGTATATGAAATATTCCAGTCTGTTGTTGAACCGCTTACCAAAGATTTTGTAATACCGGTTTCAGTCCCATTTACTTTTACAGTTTCAAGATTTCCTTCTGTTAATTTAAATGATACTGCTGCAGAGTTTCCTGCAGAAATATAATAATTTGAATTGTCCTTTGTAATTGCTGTTCCGTTCACTTTTACCACAATTGAAGTATCATCAAATATTGGGGCAGAACCGTCCACCATAACAGGATACGCACTTGATGTATAAGTTTTTGTTGGAAGAGGAGTGCCCGGAACTTTATCTGTAACTTTGAATTCAAGTTTATATTTTCCGTCTTTTGAAATCAGTTTTTCTTCATCAAATACATCACTCAAATTAAAGTCAAAAGCTCCAGAAACATCTGTTTTAATTTTTACCCAATCACGAATAATCTTTGCTGAATTGTCAAAGGCAACACCAGTAATTTTAAGTTCAATATCAACATTTCCGTCATCGTCCGAAACAGAACCCGAGATTTTATTTCCGCTTGTAAGTCCAAAACTGTTGTCTTTGAACGTGTATGCTGTTCCCGAAGAAATATTTCCGTTTACAAGATTTGCAAACTGGAGTTTCGGACGGTCAGTTTCCTGGTCTACGGTATATTTCTTTTCTTCAATTTTTTCATTTCCGTAAATATCTACAGCTTTTATAAAAACTGAAATTTCAGTATCGTCTGCTACTTTTCCTACAGTATCAAGATTAATTGAGCCTTCGTTTTCTGTTAAAACAATTTCTGTAAAATCGCTTTCCCATTGTGCTTTGTAATATGCTTTGTAAATACCCTGATCATCAGAAAATTCTACTGGTATTGTTACAATTCCATTTAATTTCTCTTTATTAGTTTCATAAATATATGGAGTTGCATTATTAACTTTTACAGTAGGGAGTTTTCGGTCTACATTGATTTTAAATGTTTTTTGTGCAGAACCACCATTAATATCTTTTGCTTCAATTACAACCTGATATTTATAATTCTGCCCTTCTGAAGGCATTGGGAGTTTTTGCCCGGCTGTTTTATTTTTTAACCAAACTGTATTCACACCTTTTGTAAAATTGTGTGTACTTCCATTTTCATTCACCCAAATAAAATCACTGTCTGCAGGATTAGTTATTTCTGCACCCTTATTGTCCTGAACCAGGATTTTTACCTTTGGATAATCGGTGGCAAGCTCTTCTCCATCCGTCTTTACGTCAAATTCAAATTTAAACTCAGAATTTCCAAGTCCTATCCAAGAACCATCTTCTGTTATAAATTTAATTTCTGGAGCCGATGCCGCTTTTGCCGCTTTTATACCGTACCAGCTTTTATTATCTTCGCAGAAATCAACACCGTTAACATCTTTTCCAAAAACCATAATTCTGTAACGGTTTGGTGTTTCCAGTTCGTCTTTCTTTAAATAAATTGTATATGGAAGAGACAAAGTTGTGTCAGAAGACCCTTCCTTGTAATCCAAACAAACAATTAAATCTTTATTATTTGGGTTTCTTGGAGCTGTTCTGCATACTTCGTCTGTAAGCGTCATTTTTGAATAGTTTTCATCACCAGCTTGTGTTTCTTCCAGACGTACCATAACAATACGAACATCAGAAGGTCTGAATTTTACATTATCATTTCCAGCTTTTAACTGAACAGAAAGTGGAGCTCCATCATCAGTTAAATATGCTGCAGAAAAATCTTTTTTATTACCATTCGTTAATAAATCATAATTTCCCACATACCATTTTGGATTGATTTCTGGATTTACTTTAATTTTTGAAGTTTTAGATAAATCTACAGCCGCACCTGAAATTGTTTCCAATACGCTGGAATCTTTGATGCTGTTAATTTTTGACTGCATTTCTGTATTTTCATCTGTAAGATGTTTTTCAAATTCTGCCAAATCATCAATGTTAATATTTTCTATACCGAATTCAGGAGTATTCAAATAGATTCTTTCTGTTTTGTTTCCTTCTCCTTCACCCGTTACATCTTTGTTCTGTTCAAAAACCGGATTATTATAAATCCGTGCAATGTCAGAAAGTCTTATACTCAAATAACGGGTTTTTACAGCAGGACTGTCTGCCGGAAGAACATCTCCATCAGCAAGTCCGTAAATCATGTTAAAGTTTTTTGCCAGGACTTTCTGTTCTTCATTTTCAAACCCATTAATCTTGTACTGAGCAATTGGAATACCGTCATTACTGATTTTATAATCAAGGGATGTAGAGCCTATGAATTGTTTATTTTCGTCATAAACATCAAGGAAAACCTTTGAAACAGAAGTATCGTCCTTTATTTTTCCACTCAAGTTTATTTTCTGTCCGAATACAGAAACATTGGCATCCTCAGCATTTCCTAAAGACGTAATGTTATCAAGAATGAAAACAGGTGGTGTATTATCAATAATAACTGACTGACGTGCGGTTACAACACCTTCTACGTCGGCAGCTTCAACATCAATAAAGTATTCACCGTCAGGTAAGTCCCAGCCGTTATACAAAGCTCTGCTTGAATCTTTTGCACCAATTTTGGCAGTCCAAGTTGT
>JABUUX010000089.1 GCA_021442965.1 Treponema sp. | reverse complement strand
CCCCCTCTCCGCACACCATGCCTTGAGTTTTCGTTCCTTGAGCAGTTCCCAAAGAAATCTTCGAGCCAGTGTCATTTTTTCATCGTTTTCCATATTTCTTTCTTTCCTCCAAATTCCCAGTACAAATTGAAGAAATCAAATTTTCTAACATTCTTGTTACACTGTATCAAAGCTGCAAATTTATGCCAGAAAAGCAGAGGCATTTTAAGCACATTCCATTCATCTCCCGTCAGAAGCACTTTCGAATATAAATCAAGAGACCTTGCCTTTCGCCCTGTTGCTGAATATAAGATTTGTAAATCTTCTTCTACCCCAGGAAGACGGAATTTCTCCCCTACCCCACTCCAGGAAGTTACAATATATGCTTTTTTGAAAGTGGAAAATGAATATAAAAGAATTATCGCCTTTTCACCAAGAAAGCGAAAAATCAGTTCCCCCCTTTCCTTCCCCGGTCGCGGAATATCCACCTGAAGTCCACGAGCGTAAAGAGAATAAGAACACAAATTCAATTCAGGATTCGGTATATGTACTGTTATAAAATGTTTCATAGATGTCTGACTAAAGTTGTAAGATATTTTATATTATACACCGTAAATGTCACGGTGTATAGGTTTGAATAATCCTAACAGCACTGACACACTTCTTCTTTCCTTTGAGATAAGACTTCCTCCTATATTTTCTTGCATCCGCACAAACAAATCTTTTTTCAAAGCAGCAGTTTTCTTTATTCCAAAAGTTTTCTTCCATCATTTCTCTTATGGAATCTGCAAACATTTCACGCTCTTCAACAGCCCAAATGTATTCAGATTTTGCCATATTTGCAAAATAACAGTTATCAAAACCCATACAGCAATCACAGTTGTGGTCGCATCCTTCAAATAATTCGTTCATATTGAACCTCCATATACATAATTTCCTTACACTATATATATGGCTTTAATTTTTCATTTTCGGAAACAACTCAGAAAAAAACTTTCAAAATGATGTAAAAATAAGGGAAACCCCCTACCCTTTTTTATTTTTCTTTCAGAACAATCTGCCCGCTTTCTTTTACTGTCACTTCATAACGCCGAACATCCTCCGGAGTCTTGTCTTCCCAAGCCCGTTTATATTCAAACCTGACTTCAGTACTCCCAGGAGCTTCAGAATATAAAGTGTAGTTAAACATACTTGGTGCACCAACTATTCCAACGTCTCCAAGGTATTCAACATCTTCTGTAACAGAAATAATATCTTCATTAAGAACAGAAAAACACCACGTATACCCTGTCGTAGGATTTCCCCGAAGCTGTATAGTTCTTGTTTGGCTTTCAAACTTTTTATTTGAGTTACAGCCTGTAACCATCATGCAAACTGACAAAACTAAAAAAGTAAAAATCTTTCTCATTACGCAGCCCCCTTCTTCTTTCCTTGTTTTCGTTCACATTCATCATAAAATCTTCTTTCCCAGCCGGCATTTCTTGAATCCTTTGTATAATACGGAGTATGTGTCAGATGATAGTGTCCGCACGAATTACACCAGTATTTCCGACGTGGCAAGTCTTTATTTCTTCCGCAATGATCGCTTGTTCTGTGCCGTCTGCATGAATTCAAAATACTGCCTGCCTCCCGTTCAGAATAACATCTCTTTTCTGTTTCCATACAATACATAATATTTCTGTCATCAATGTAAATCATAAAGTCCTCCTGATAATTCTATCTCTATAATATACTAAAATTATACACCACTAACCCGACAATAAGTGTCGGACGTTGAACTTTTTTTCAGAATCAATTATATATTTTCATTATGCCAATATTAACAGAAACCCAAGAAACCCCTTCTCACAAACCTCAGTCAAACCGCGATCAGAGGGTAAAATACCTTAGACTTACACGAATAGTCGAGTTTATTAAAAATCATCCTAACCAGGCAACTGCACCTATTATGGCAAAAAAATTTGAGGTAACTGACAGAACAATCCAGCGTGATATAGAACGTCTGAACGATGATTACAATGCCGAAATTATCCGTAATCCAAGAACAAATCTCTATCACCTTGAAAATCCAGCTTTCATGCTTCAAAACGCACTGATTCCTGAAGGGGAAATCGTTGCTGTTACTGCGATACTTCCTCTTTTGGAGAGATACAAAGGCTCTCCTATGGAAAAACACCTGATCAATGCCTACACCACTATTTCAAACATTCTTCCGAATGAAATTGAAGCACCGCTTTCCATGGTTTCAGACATACAGTTTATAAGCGAACCAATTGCGAATATTGAAACTGAAGTCTTTGAAGCGGTATATAAAGCCACAAAAGAACATAGAATAATAAATTTTGATTACAAAAAAATCAGTGCAACAGTCTATTCGCCACATCAGGCAGAACCTTACAAAATATATAATCAGAAAGGAGACTGGTACTGCGTCTGTTATTATCGTAAAAAAGATTCTTACGTTACATTTACTCTTGCACGTATGAAAAATATAAGTTTAGGGGAAGAATACATTATCGATAAAAACTATGACAAAAAAGTTAGAATAGACCCTAACTTTGGAATCTGGAATAATCTTGAAGAACCTTTCACCGTTGAACTGGAATTCTCAAAAGACATAAACACCTATATCCTTGAACGAACCTGGCACAAAAATCAGACCTGCTTACAAAATGATGACGGGAGTGTTTACTTAAAATTTGAAACAAACCAGAAGCAGGAACTGAAATTCTGGATTCTCCGTTTTGGACCGCAGGTAAAAGTAAGAAGTCCTCAATGGCTCAAAGAAGAAATCAAAACTGCAGCTTTGGAAACAGCAGCCTTATACTGATCGGGGACACTCCCCTACTCTACTTTGAATTCTCTTTAATTTGGTAATCAAAACTGTAACCAAACCACAGTTATATATAAAATCAGAAATAGTGCGGATTTATATTGATTTCATATAGGTTTTGTATAGTTTTTAT
>JABUUX010000274.1 GCA_021442965.1 Treponema sp. | reverse complement strand
AACGCTGTAAGTGATGTATTGTTTGGAAAACAGGAACCTGGAGGAAGACTCCCAATGAGTTTCCCATATACAACCGGACAGGAGCCGGCTTATTACAACCGTTTCAGAACAGGTCGCCCAAATAACGGAACTTTGGAACAAGGATTTGTAAACGGATTTATTGATCAGATAGACAGAAATCTTTATCCGTTTGGATTCGGTCTTACTTACACAGAATTTGAATACAGTCCTGTTTCTTTAGACAGTACAAAACTTTCTAAAGACAAAAAGATTACGGCAAAGGTAACTGTAACAAATAAAGGAAACAGAGCCGGAACCGAAACTGTTCAAATGTATCTTACCGACTGTTACGGAAGTGTTGTACGCCCCGTAAAAGAACTTAAAGGCTTTCAAAAAATTAAACTGGAAGCCGGGGAATCTAAAGAAGTTTCATTTGAAATTTCCGAAGAAATGCTCCGATTCTGGAACATAAACATGAAATATGTAAGTGAGCCGGGAGCCTCTAAAGTGTCAATTTCCAAAGACAGCTTTACCGATAACTCTGCAGATTTTGAAATCATATAAAAAGAACGATAGAATACGATAGAATTAAGTCACTTTTCAAAAACAAGCAAAAGTGATAATATCTTTTTTTGAAAACGACAAAGAGGTCGCAAACAAAATTTCTTTTTGAAACCAAAGGGGATTTTGTCTGCGACCTCTTTTTTTTATTCTAAAGATTTTTCCAAAGGTTTTGGAGGTTTATTTTGAAACAGACAAAGTACATTTTTGTAACTGGTGGTGTTGTTTCCGGACTTGGTAAAGGAATTACAGCAGCAAGCCTTGGTCGACTTTTGAAGTCCCGGGGACTTAAAGTTGCCTCTCAAAAACTGGATCCATACATCAACGTTGACCCGGGAACTATGAGCCCTTACCAGCACGGAGAAGTGTATGTAACTGAAGACGGTGCCGAAACAGATTTGGATTTGGGCCACTATGAACGCTTCATAGATGAAGACTTGAACAAATACTCAAATCTGACTTCCGGAAAAGTTTATTGGAACGTTTTAAATAAAGAGCGCCGTGGAGAATACCTTGGAGAGACAGTTCAGGTAATTCCACACATCACAAATGAAATCAAAAGCTTCATATATAATGTAGGAAAAACAAGTGAAGCTGATGTTGTAATAACAGAAGTTGGAGGCACCACCGGAGACATTGAAAGCCAGCCTTTCATCGAGGCAATCCGTCAGGTTGGGCTTGAAGTAGGAAAAGAAAATGCCATCTACATTCACGTTACCCTGCTTCCTTTCTTAAGCGGTTCTGATGAACATAAAACAAAACCAACCCAGCATTCTGTTAAAGAACTTCAGGGAATGGGAATTAAACCAGATATTATAGTTTTACGCTGCGACGAAAAACTTGAAGACAATATTTTCAAAAAAGTTGCAATGTTTTGTAACGTTGCTGAAGAATGCGTAATAGAAAATCTAACACTCCCTGTTTTGTACGAAGCCCCAGTAATGCTTGAAAACCAGAATCTTTCTGACACAGTATGTAAACTTTTAAATTTGAACGTTCCTCCATGTAATCTTACAGAATGGAATGATATGCTTTCAAAAATCAGAAATAAAAACAAAAAAGTTACAATCGGGCTTGTAGGAAAATACGTACAGCTTCACGATGCATATCTTTCTGTTGCCGAAGCACTTCACCACGCAGGTTACGAACTTGGGGCCGAAGTTCAAATAAAATGGATTGATTCTGAAATTATTAACGATGGAACAATTATTGATACACTTTCTGATGTAGATGGCATCATCGTTCCAGGAGGATTCGGACAGCGCGGAATTGAAGGTATGATTCTTACAGCTAACTACTGCCGTAAAAACAATATCCCTTATTTGGGAATATGTCTTGGAATGCAAATAGCTGTAATCAGTTTTGCCCGTTATGCCGCAGGTCTTAAAAATGCAAACTCGGGAGAATTTGATGCTGACAATCCTTACAAAGTTATTGACTTTCTTCCAGACCAGAACGACAGCGTAAACAAAGGTGGAACACTAAGACTTGGTGCTTATCCTTGTAAAATCAAACAAGGCACAATGATGGAAAAATGCTACGGTACACAAAAAATCACTGAACGCCACCGACACCGTTACGAATTTAACAACCAGTTCCGTGAAACACTGGAAGATGCAGGACTTGTTATAAGCGGTACCAGCCCGGACGACTTTATTGTGGAAACAGTTGAAATTGCAGAGAACGATTTTTACGTAGGAGTACAGTTCCATCCGGAATTCAAATCCCGACCGAACAAACCTCACCCACTCTTTGTAGGTTTGGTAAGGGCAAGTTTGAAATAGAAACATTCGGTCACTATGAGCCGATAAAGACGGCGTGACAGCGCACTCCCAAAAGGAGTCCATTATTACAGGAGTTTATATGATTCACGACCATTGCGGAGTTTTTGGAATCTATTCACCAAAGAAAATAAATATTGCACATCAGATATATCTGGGACTTTTTGCACTCCAGCACCGCGGACAAGAATCCTGCGGTATTGTAGTGAATAATGCAGGTGAGTTTTCTTCCTGTAAAGACCTGGGGTTAGTTGGTGACGTTTTTAATGCCCAGAATCTTTCTGCTTTAGGAGACGGCAACATTGCTGTTGGTCATGTGCGTTACGGTACTACCGGGGCAAATATCCGCGCAAATGTACAGCCAATAGAAGTTCACCACGTAAATGGAAATCTTGCTGTAGCTCATAACGGGAATCTTACAAATTCCGAACAGCTTAAAAATCAGCTTGAAATGTCAGGAGCCATATTTCATTCCACTAGCGACACAGAAACCATCGCTTACCTTCTTACAAAAGAACGGCTTACCTGTTCTTCTATAGAAAAAGCCGTAAGTTCCACAATGGAAAAAATTGAAGGTGCCTACTCTTTAGTCATCATGAATAAGAACAAACTGAT
>JABUUX010000283.1 GCA_021442965.1 Treponema sp. | reverse complement strand
TCATTTTTAAAACATAAAGTTTCAATTCTTACTTGTCAATGCGGTGATTTTTAATTATCCTTTAAATATAAAATAGAAAAAATTTAAACTTGGAATTAAAATATGGTTTTAGACAAAGTCCTTACTGCAATTTTCGGTTCACAAAATGACCGCGATGTTAAAGCTCTTAAGCCAATTCTGGCTAAAGTAAATGAAAAAGAAGAATGGGCAAAATCCCTACCCGCAGAACAATTTCCAGAAGAAACTAAAAAACTGAAAGAAAGACTTGCTGGTGGAGAAACGCTTGAAGATATCCTTCCTGAAGGTCTTGCGCTTGTTAGAGAAGCTGCCTGGCGTGTACGTGGCGAGCGTGCATTTGATGTTCAGATAATGGGTGCTATTAACTTGAATGCCGGACGAATTACCGAAATGAAAACCGGTGAAGGTAAAACTCTTGTTGCCGTTCTTGCAGCTTACTTGAATTCTCTTACAGGTAAAGGGGTTCATATTGTTACTGTAAACGATTACCTTGCTGAACGCGATGCCGATACAATGCGACCGGTTTTTGCCTACCTTGGACAAACAGTAGGAGCCATCATTTCAAGCATGGATCCTGAGCAGCGTAAAGAAGCATATAATTGTGATGTAACATACGGAACGAATAATGAACTTGGATTCGATTACCTTCGTGATAACATGAAAGTAAGTCTGCAGGATAAAGTTCAGCGTGGTTTCTCTTATTGTATTGTTGATGAAATTGACTCTATTCTTATTGATGAAGCCCGAACTCCTCTTATTATTTCAGGTGCCGGTGAAGATGATACTTACAAATATCATGAAGTAGATAAATATGTTGGGGAACTCAAAGAAGTAGAAAAAGACCCTAAAACCGGTGAGTATCCGGATGAAACAATGATGACACCGGAACAGCGTGCTGCCATTGAAGGGGACTACACTATTGATGAAAAATCCAAAAGAGTTTCTTTTACTGACAAGGGTATGCAAAAAATAAATTCAATTCTTCATAAGCATAACCTTATTTCTGCAGATTCAAACCTTGAAGATGAAGAAAATTTTGAATATGCACACTACTTTACCCAAGCACTTCGGGCTCATCTGATGTTCCATAATGATGTTGATTACCTTATCAGAGATGGAAAAGTTGAAATCATTGATGAATTTACAGGTCGTGTTTTGGAAGGTCGACGTTATTCTGACGGTCTTCATCAAGCTATTGAAGCAAAAGAACATATCCGCATTGCTCAGAGAAACCGAACAATGGCAACAATTACATTCCAGAATTTCTTCCGTATGTACGATAAACTTTCGGGAATGACTGGTACAGCAGCAACAGAAGCAGTTGAATTCAATAAGATTTACAAACTTGATGTTGTTTCTATTCCAACAAACAAACCTGTTGCTCGTAAAGATGAAAATGATGAAGTCTATCTGAATGAAACAGATAAATGGGAAGCCATTGCAAAAGAAATCAAAGAGGCACATGATAAAGGTCAGCCGGTTCTGGTAGGAACAGTTTCAGTTGAAAAATCAGAACATCTTTCAAATCTTCTTACTCGTAAAGGAATTCGACATGAAGTTTTGAATGCAAAAAATCACGCTCGTGAAGCTCTTATAATAGCGGAAGCCGGAGCTAAAGGGGCTGTAACAATTGCTACAAACATGGCAGGTCGTGGTACAGATATTAAACTTGGCGGAAATCCTGAATTTAGAGCCAGAAAACGTGCCGGAACAAATGCTTCCGAAGAACAGTACAAAGCAGCCCTTGAAATAGAAAAAGAACTTTGGCTTAAAGATTATGAAGAAGTAAAAAATGCCGGTGGTCTTTACGTTATCGGTACAGAAAGACATGAATCCAGACGAATTGACAACCAGCTTAGAGGACGTTCTGGACGTCAGGGAGACCCGGGAAGGTCTAAGTTCTACATCTCCATGGATGATGACCTTATGCGTCTTTTTGGCGGCGAAAAAATGAAAGTTATGATGAGCCGTATTGGAATGGAACCTGGGGAACCTATTGAACATCCATGGCTTAACAAAGGAATCGAAAAGGCTCAGTCAAAAGTTGAAGACCGTAACTTTGAAATTCGTAAACACCTTTTGGATTATGATGATGTACTGAATGAACAGAGATCCGTCATTTACCAGCAAAGAGATGAACTTTTAAGTGATTCGAATCTTTCAAAACGTGTTATGGAAAATGCCAAAGATACTGTTGAAGATTTATTTGATCAATACGAAAGCAATAAACGTCATAAAGATGAAAATGCACTCCAAACCTTAAATGATACTATTCATCAGACTTTTGGAGTTCAGTTACCTCCTGACCAAACTACAAAAGACGGTCTTATTGCATACCTTCAAAATGACATTACAGAAAAAGAAACTTTAGCTGGAAAAGATAACTTCAATATGTTCATCAGATACCAGTACATTCAAATAATTGACAAAAAATGGCTTGACCAGCTGGAAGCCTTGGAAGGACTTCGAGAAGCTGTTTCATTACGGACTTACGGAAGTAAAAATCCACTTACTGAATATAAAATTGATGGTTTCAATATTTTCTATGAAATGCTTGATACTATCCGTAATACAGTCATGTCCAGAGTATTCAAAGTTAGAGTTCAGATTTCACCAGAGGCTTTAGAGAGAAGAAAACAGATGGCTGCTAACCAAACTTCAGGTTCTATGAATGCACAGCATTCTGATGCAGGAAACACAGCTCAGGTCATGGCAAACAATCAGGCTCAAAATCAGGCAAGAAATGCTTTTAACGGTGATGCACAAAGAAGAGCTGCTGTAAACAGCGCCATGAACCAACGTTCTCAAGGCGAAAATATTACAGTAAAGCGAACAATGCCAAAAGTTGGACGAAATGATCCGTGTCCATGTGGAAGCGGAAAAAAATACAAACAGTGTTGCGGAAGATAACACAAAAAAGGGGCTGTCTAAAAAGTATTGTCATGCTGAATTTAGTTCAGCATCTACGCCAAATA
>JABUUX010000174.1 GCA_021442965.1 Treponema sp. | reverse complement strand
TCTTCGCTTGTTACAAGGTTCCATACAGAAACACCTTTTGTAGTATCACCGTTTCCGTGACTGTCTTTGAAAGCGTAGAATGTTGTAGTTTCGTTTGTCTCAATTGAATTATTGCCGTTCAAATCTGTACCAAGTTTAACAGATGTAATGCGTGCCACATTGTTTGAAATACGCGACTGAACACAGCTGTGAGTCATGTTTCCTGCAACGTCGAATACTACTACGTGAATTTCAACAGGACCGTCTGGGATATTTGAAGAATCAAACTGTGCAGTCCAGATGTAATCTGAACCGCTCTTTGTAATGTCTTCTTTCATACTGTCGCCGTCACTGTCTGCACGACCAATTTCACCTGATGTATTTACAACCATACCGTAAACAAAATCGGCAGATGTATATGAAGTTTCAATTTCATCTGTAAAGCAAATCTTATTTTTTCCGTCTTCCTGTTTCTTTTCAGAAATTACGTGATATCCGCCTGCAATTTTTACAGCACCGCCTGTTCTGATGTTTTTATTATTATAAACATCATCAGAAACTACGATTGTATATCGGTCAGGTCTTGTAACAGTTTTTGTCAAAACTGGAAGATTATCACCATTTATTGTTACTCCACTTGTTGAATCAGTAACAATATTAGTTCTGTTATTTGAGCTTTCCATTACATTGTATACACGGTGATTTGTCTTACTTGAAGATGTTCCGCCGTAACGTTCAACGTAGAAAATAAGTTTATCAAATCCTGATTCAGCTTCTGTTACTTTTGAAGAAATTGTAGCCACCCCGTTTGAATTCTGCAGGTGGATTCCGCTATCAACTTTTGTACCTCCGTAAGTTCCCTGGTAAAGCACAAGGCTTCCCACACTTTCAAGAACTGTCGGAGCATTATTATCAATATTTACAGAAATATATGTTGAAGCAGACTTTGGCTTATCACTATCAAAATCAGTTGCTTTTACAGTAGTTTCGAATTTTGTTTGTGTTGTATCTAATTCTATTACAATCTTTTTACCATTTGTAATATCTGTTAATGTTGGAGTAACACCTCCAGAAGCTGTTACTTCTTTAATTCCGTTTTTGTCAGTAACTTCACCTTCAAGCCTCCAGTTATCGCCAGAAATATAAACATCTGGGGAATAAACTATTGTTCTTGTGGCAGTTCCTGTATAAGAAGAACTACTGTACTGTTTAAGTTCAAACTGACTGAAGTGAGGAGCCGCATTGTTTACAGAAACGTGGATTTCCTGTACTGCACTCTGATGTATTGTTGCATCAGTATCTACGGCAATTACACGGATATTAAGAGTTTTATTGGCTGTATTAGCAGGGTTTTCAATTTCAAGTGCTGCCGCTTCTGTATCACTGAATTTTGATGCATCAAATTCTGCATTCCAGCTTAAAGATCCTTCGGCTTTTACACCCCATTTATCTTCCGGACATATAGTTGCAGTAATAGAATCGGCTGCTGTAGTAATTTTTGAGGCACTTGTTCTGTCGGCTATTGTATAAATATCGTAGCCTTTACCTTTAAGCCACTTTGCGTCTTTATAATCATATTTTCCGTCACCGTCAATATCGTACTGAACATAAACTGCGTGGATTCCTTCATTGTCATCTGCAGTTCCTGACAGTCGGATAGTACCACCAAGGACAACATAATCTTTTGAAACTCCTGAAGTTGAAACACTCTGATCATGTACCGGGAACAGAACTCTTGCATGAGGACGTGCCATATCAGGATTATATTTAATTGTCTTTACAATATAGCTTACATTACCCATCTTATCAGGTACTTTGAACCACACCGGAATGTCGTATACCTTTGATCCTGAAGATGTTTCGTATCCATCATAATCATCTGCAATATCTGCGCTGTTCTTTGAAAGCCCTGTAACCAGAATCTTCATAAGAACATCTGAAACTGTAAAGTTTGAATCCGAGCTTTGAGTCTTCCATTTATTAAAAGCCTTCCAAGCAGCCTCGGTTGCAGGTTGTGATTCTGTATCTTTTGGAACATAGTAGCCAACATTTGCAGTGTCTACTGTACTTCGTGCCGTTTCATCATCTTTAAGAGTTGCAGTAATTGTAACGTCACCTGTTACTTCATAATCTGAAGCCGGAACATAATTAGTAAGAGCTTTCCCATCTGTATCAGGTGGCAGATTATCAACAAAGACTATGAACGGTTCTTTACTGCTCTGACCAGAATTATCTTTTGCTATAAAGTTTATTGTAACAGCTCCGTTTACAGCATTTCCTTCTGAATCTTTAAGATTTGCAAAATCAATTTCTGCTTCATATTTATATCCGTCTGTATCATTGCCTGATTTATATGTAAGAGGATAAGATTTGTCTTTAATTTCACAACTTACTTTTGTATTACTTTTTGCAACTTCATCATATGCAGTTACGATTACTGTTGCTTTAGCTCTGAGTGTTCCACCATAATAAACACCTTCATCAAAGTCTACAGTTTCATCGTCAGAGTTATCCATTTTCCGTCTTGTAACTTCTACTTTCTTAATTTCAGGAGGATTTGAGTCAATTGAATAGTCTACATATTTCCATGTTGATTCACTTCCGTTCAATGTAGAAATTTTTGGCATAGTCAGTTTCTGAGCCGTTGTTGGAGACGCAACAGAACTTGAAGTAAAGGTTGTGTTACCTTTATCTTTTACTCTGAACCAAATTCTATAGCTGCCATCAGGATTATCTTTTCCTGTTACATTTGGAACTGTGTATTCAAACATTCCGCCAGAAAGTAAAGTAAGAGTTGTCCAGTCTGAGTCTGATGTTGGAGCTGTTGTAATGCTCTGACTTGTTACTGCAATTTCAAAAGTTTCTACTCCATCATCATCACTTACACTTCCGGCAATACTTCCGCTACCCATTGTAGTTGAACCGTCTATCTTAATGCTTGTAAGTACAATCTCTGGGCGGTCTGAATCCTGGTCTACTTTAAGAGAGATAGTATCAGCTGATTCGTTTCCGGCTTT
>JABUUX010000382.1 GCA_021442965.1 Treponema sp. | reverse complement strand
CGTTTTCGAACAGGTTCAAGACCTTTCAAAACCTGGATATTACCAGAACCATAATTTTCTGTCATGACTTTTTCCTTTAATTTTAAAACAATATAAGCATAAAATTATACCACAATTTGAGCTTTTTATTCAAACTAACGAGTGTTAATTATAAGAAGAAAGTTTAATATTTTTTATGATTTTATTACGTTGAAGAAAAGACGAATCACCGAGTATAATACTACTTATGAGTGAAAAATTATATGAAGAAGCCTGGATTTATACACTGAATGAAATCCAAAAAGAATATAAAAATCAGGGAAAAGAACAGGATTTTATTCTTTGGTTTAATATGACCTATGTTTCAGATACCATAGATGAAATAACAGTTGCGGTAGCGTCTGATTTTATGAAATCACAAATGCATTCAAAAAGTGTTTTTAAAACAGTTCAGGATAAAATCAGAAAAATTACAGGTCAAAATAAAATCACTCTGAATATAATAGTTAATGAAGCAGCAATACAGGAAACAAAAGAGGACGAAGAACCAGAAAAAGAAATTGAAAATAAAATTGAAAAAAAACCTGTACAAAAAAATAAAAACGCTACTCTCAGGGAAGAAATGACTTTTGATAATTTTATTCCTGGAGATAACAGCAATTTTGCATACCGCGCATCAATTGAAGTTGCAAAAAATCCTGGACACTATAAAAATCCTCTTTTCCTTTATGGAGGATCCGGACTTGGTAAAACACACCTTATGCAGGCAATTGGAAATCAAGTTCATGAAGAAAAAGGTGAATCATTTAAAATCTTTTATACTACAGCTGAAAATCTATTAAACGAATTCACATCAGCTTTGAATGGAAAAAAAGCAGATGATTTTCACAAAAAATATAGAAATATAGATGTATTCCTTTTGGATGATATTCAGTTTTTGAACGGAAGAGAAGGACTTCAATTACAGATTTTCAATATTTTTGAATCACTTCAATCAAAAAAATCCCAAATGGTTTTTACCTGTGATCGTCCTATTCACGAAGTAAAAGGAATGACAGATCGTCTTGTAAGCAGATTAAAAAGTGGTTTACTTGTTGATTTAAATCCTCCGGATTATGAAACAAGAATTGCTATCATTCAGAAAAAACTTGAAATTCAGAATAAAAAAATCAATCCTGCAGTAATAGACTATATTGCAAAAAATATCGAAACAAATGTTCGAGAATTGGAAGGTGCACTTAATAAAGTTGTAGAATATGCTGATTTAATGGGAGAAGAAGTAACTCTTGAGATTGCACAAAGCCAATTAAAAGACCTAATTACATCCGTATCAAATGAATCAATCACTGTGGAAACAATTCAAAAAGTTATTTGTGATAATTTTCAAATTTCAATTTCTGATATAAAAAGTAAAAAAAGAGATAAAAAATTTTCATATCCAAGACAGATTGCTGTTTATATTGCAAAAGAACTTACAGAATTAACATATATGGAAATTGGAAGCGAATTTGGAGGAAAAGATCACACAACAATTATTCATGCACATGAAAAAATAGAAAATCAATTAAAGACCGACCCTCACTTTCAATCAAAAATGCAGGCATACATAAAAGAAATAAAAGACTACAAAAAGTCATAAAAATTGTGCATAATATAGGCATATATTGTGCATAAGTTGATAAAAACTTGCTACATTGTGAATTTGTTAATAAAAAGTGAATTCAAAACTACTTTTAATTAACATCATAATTTCTTATAAAATAAGGAATTAGATAAAATATCCACAATAAGCACAACCTTATTATTATGTATTATTAAATTTAAAAAATTTATAATAAATAAAACTTTGGAAAAAAACCGGAATTTGCCGGAAAGGAGATAAAAAATGAAATTTACATTTGATCGTGATGCAATGATTAAAGAAATTGCAATTGCTCAGGAAATTATTACAAATAAAAGTCCTGTTTCAATTCTTTCAAATATTCTTTTAATTGCAGAAAATAATTATCTTACAATCAAAGCGTCAGATAACACTGTAAAATATGTATCAACTATTCCGGTAGAAATTCAAGAAGAAGGAAGAACTACAGTTTATTGTGATAAATTTATGGGTATTATTTCTAAACTTCCGGCAGGAGAAGTTGAATTCACACAAGAAGATATTAAAGCAAAAATAACTGTTCCAACAAAGAAAATTAAATTTGATTTAAACAGTCAGACATCAGATAAATTTCCTGAAATGGGAAGTTCAGAAAATGTTTCTTTCTTTGAAGTTCCTGCAAAAGAATTTAAAGAAATGATTCGACAGACAATTTTTGCTGTTTCAAATGATACTTCAAGAATTTTTCTTACAGGAGTTTATCTCTTAAAAAATGATCAGAATTTGATTATGGTTTCAACTGATGGGCATAGACTTTCAAATATTGAAAAACCAATTGCAAATAATATTCCGGATTTTCAACCTGCAATTATTCCAACAAAAATTTTAAACTGTATAATGAAGCATGCTTCTGATGAAGGTAATATTCAGGTTGCAGTTGTAGAAAAATCAATATTTGTTAAATTTTCAAATTATGAATTTTCTTCAAGTCTTATTGACGGTTTGTATCCAAACTACAAAAAAGTTATTCCTGAAGTTCTTACTTCTTCTTTTTCTGTTTATAAAGCTGATTTAAAAGCTGCATTGGAAAGAACAACAATTATGGTTGATAAAACAATCAGCAGAATTCTTTTCAAAGTGTCTTCAGGTGTACTTAAAATAGTTACTCCTGAATCTGCAAATGGAAATGCTTCTGAAGAAATTCCATGTCGTTATGATGGACCTGACGTAACAGTAGGATTGAATTATAACTTTATTACAGATCCTTTAAAAGTAATTGATTCAGAATATGTTGTATTTGAATTTACTCCTGATGAAGGATCTACAAACGGTGAACAGAAAATTACAAAAACAGTTGTAATGCATTCTGACCCAGTAGAAGATTATCAGCATATTGTTATGCCAATGAATAACTAACAAAGGTTA
>JABUUX010000444.1 GCA_021442965.1 Treponema sp. | reverse complement strand
TCTTTAACGGTTTATAATTATAATAAATGCACTATTTGTTAGTCAAGGGGTGGGGAAGATTACATTTTCTCATTATCCACCCACATTTCGCACTGGGCCATTACTGTCTGAACTGCGTCTTCCATGCCTTCAGGCGGGTAACGGTGAGTTTTTAAAAGTTTCTTTATCATCATGCGCATTTTGGCACGGGCACTTTCTTTTTTCTGCCAGTCGATTGTACGGTTTTTACGGAGTGCCTCGGTCAGTTCTTTTGTAATTGCCACAAGTTCATCGTTTTCGTAGAAGTCTTTTACCGCTTCTGGTTTTGTAAGTGCATCATAAAAAGCAAGTTCAGAATCTGTAAGCCCAAGATCGTCGCCTGCCTTTTTTGCTTCAGTAATTGATTTTGCAAGCTGCAGAAGTTCCTGAATCACTTCTTCATTTGTGAGCATACCGTTTAAGTAGCGGTTCATCACCTCTTGGATGATTTCGCTGAACTTTTCGGATTTTACAAGATTTGTCCGTTTGTAAATGTGAATCTGTTCTGCAATCAGTTTTTTCAAAAGTTCTACCGCAAGATTTTTTTCCTGCATTTTGGAAATGTCTTCCAGGAATTTCGGATCAAACAGACTGAATTCTTCTTTTACATCGCTGAAAAGATTAATTACACCGTCGCTTTTAATCGACTGCTTTAAAAGTTCACTGATTTTTTCGTTGATTTCTTTAAGCGAAAGTTTTTTCCCGCTGCCCTGATTCAAGAGCCGCATTACAAGAACTCGCACACTTTCAAAATATGCCGCTTCAATTCTGAGCGGTTTTTCTACAAGGGACGAACACAAACTCAATGACTGATGCATCATCATCGCTTCTTTTAAGAATGCTTCACGATCTTTTTCCTTTGAAACATCCATCAGAAAGTTTACGCCGCCGCTTATAGTTTTTGAACGGTCCAAATCGGTTCCGGTCATAAATCCTGAATAATTGTATCCGTGGAACAAGTCGCGGCACACAGAAAGTTTTTCAAGGAATTTCGGATAGGCAGCCTGAGAAACATCCATGTTTCCAAAGTTTGAACGGTCGCGAACGGTGTAATCGTTCATGGCAGCTTTGAGAGCACCGGCAATTCCAACGTAATCTACAACCAGTCCGCCTTCTTTATCACGGAAGACGCGGTTTACACGGGCAATAGCCTGCATCAGATTGTAGCCCGCCATCGGTTTGTAAACATACATTGTGGCAAGCGACGGCACATCAAAACCGGTAAGCCACATATCAACAACGATTGCAATTTTCATCGGGTCGTCGTTGTCTTTGAATTTTCGGGCAAGTTTCTCTTTATGTGCTTTATTTCCGATAATTTCGTGCCACTCCGGCGGATCCTGATTTCCTTCTGTCATTACAACACCCACTTTTGCATTACTTCCGGGAATGCGCACGGTGGTTGAGCCAGTCGAAACCACCTTTGAATCAGTTCCTGCCCACTCGGGGCGGAGTTCCAGAATCCTTTTATAAATATCCATTGCAATCTGGCGGCTGTAAGCAACAATCATCGCTTTTCCGGTCAGAAGATTTGCACGGTTGTTTTCATAATGGTCCAGAATATCATCAACCAGAGAAGCGATTGTTTTTTCGTTTCCGAGAACGGCTTCCATTTTGCCCAAATCCCGCTTGCTCTGTTCGATTACTTCGGCGTCGGCATTCTGTGCCATAATGTCATATTCAGTGTCGATTAGGCGTAGAGTTGATTCGTCTAAATGAAGTTTGATTACGCGGCTTTCGTAGTAAACAGGGCGCGTTGCTCCGTCTTCCACAGCCTGGGTCATGTCGTAAATATCGATGTAGTCACCGAACACTTCTTTTGTACTGCGGTCTTTGAGCGAAATCGGTGTGCCTGTAAAGCCAATGAAAGTTGCATTAGGAAGCGAGTTACGGATAATGCGTGCAGCACCGGTTTTTATGCGGCCTGTTTTTTCATCAACTTTTTCGCTGAGCCCGTACTGACTTCGGTGTGCCTCATCTGCCATTACAATAATATTCCGCCGTTCACTTAAAGCTTCAAAACCATCGGTTCCTGAGCCTGTCGAAGGGGCAAACTTCTGCATTGTCGTAAAAAAGATGCCGTTTGCTTCGCGGCCTGCAAGTAAATCATGCAAATCTTTCCGGCTCTGAGCCTGCACCGAAGTCTGACGCAAAAAGTTTTTGCATTTTGAAAACTGACTGTAAAGCTGTCCGTCCAAATCGTTACGGTCGGTGATAACAACAATCGTAGGACTTTCCAAAGCCTGTTGCAGAAGATGTGCGTAAAACACCATCGAAAGCGATTTTCCCGAACCCTGTGTATGCCAGAAAACTCCGCCCTTTCTGTCTGTAACAGTGGCGTGTTTTGTAGATTCAATCGCCTTACGAACAGCAAAATACTGGTGATAGCCCGAAAGAATTTTTACACGGCTTGTTCCGTCCACGCTAAAACAGATGAAATTTTTTATGATATCAAGAAGTCGTTCTTTTTGGAAAATGCCTTCAAAAAAAGTTTCAAAATTGACTGCAGAATTATCTTCGCCCTTTCCGTCTTTTGTCTTCCACTGCATAAAACGGTCTTCACCGCTTGTAATAGTTCCTGCCACACTCAAAGCCAAATCACTCAGAACGCAGATACAGTTGTAAATAAAAAGAGACGGGATTTCACGCTTGTAAGTCTGAATCTGTTTGTAAGCATCGCTTGAATCAGTTTCGCTACGGCTTGGGGATTTTAATTCCATAAGAACTACAGGAAGCCCGTTCAAAAAAAGAATGATATCAGGACGCTTGTTTGAGTTTTCTATAAAAGTCCACTGGTTTGCAATTACAAAAGAATTGTTCTGGGGGTGTTCATAATCCACAAGTTTTACAAGACCCGAACGCGGAGTGTGGTCAGCATTGTAAAAAGTCACTTCCACACCATTCTGAATGTAATCTGTAAAAACTTCGTTCTTCTGCGAAAGTTCCGCATTTTCAAAATTCAAAAGTTTGTGGATTGTTTCGTTCAA
>JABUUX010000207.1 GCA_021442965.1 Treponema sp. | reverse complement strand
CTAACAGTATAAAAAAATGGATTCAAGAAGAAGGTTCAACTATTAACAAACAGATTTCAGATTCCCAGTTAAAAATCATTCTGGAAGAAGCCTCTAAAAGAACATCTGCTATTTTCTGAAGCTTATCCTTTCCTAAAGATTCCATCAAAGTTTTTCCGTAAAGAGAATTTTCTGTATCAAACCATTTTTTTATATCTGATTCTGTTATTCTTTTTTTCTCAAGAAATTTTTTCGTAACACACTGAACCTTAAAACCTGCATTTTTAAAAGAATCTGATATAAATTCTGAATCCCATGAAAACAATTCTGAATCTTTATTCTCAAAAAACTTATTTTCAACTTCAAACATTTCTTCTAAAGAACTTTTTAACTCTACAGTGACATTATGACCAAACACCTGAGCTTTTATCAGACTGGATAGTCTTTGAGCTTTAGACGGTATTTTCTGAGAAATAACTGCACGCCAGGATTCTGACAGACTTTTTGCATCAAATAAACCTTTTGCTAAAGAAATAATACTTTCTTTTGTAACAAAAGGATCCGTAAAAAATAATCTGTCAAAAATTATAGATTTAGTCTCAAAAAACGAAAGAACCTTTTCAAATCCTTCCTTCGAAATATAATCAGACTTATCGGTATTTCGTGCATATAAAACAGGTCTGTCCAAAGCCTCCAAAGTTTTTCCATATTGTTCAAGGATCTGTTTTCCTTGCTCGGACCGGCAGACACCGCATGTAACTCCTTCAGGAGATTTTCTGGAAATTTCCCACAAAAGTAGTCCCGAATCTGCATTCCATACCAGACTACGATGATGTCTTAAAAGACCTGATGCATTAATCAAAGAATCTCTAATTTCTAAAAGTACCTCTGCCCGATTTGAATCAAGCCTTGACTGCCAGAATTTATCGGCCTTAGTAAGAGCATTTTCTTTTGTTTTGTTTAGTGGAGAAAATGTAAGGTTTTCAGGTTTCTTTTCATCTCCACTCTTAAAATGATAATTAATCCACCAGTCTGAAATCTTATTAGAAGATTCACCGTATTTTAAATTTTCTTCATTATCTTCTTTTTCAAGAATAGCAGAAATCTGCAGTTCGCGACGGGAAAGAACGTCACTTCTTATTTTACCTTCATATCCTTGCGTTGTTGGGGTATAAAAAACACGTCCAGCAAGTTTTCCCGGAAGATACTGTTGAGCCACCCAGTGATCTCTATAAGCGTGAGGATAAAGATAACCAGCTCCATGACCAAAACCTTCAGCATCCCTATTAGAATCCCTTAGATGATTAGGAACATCCAAATCCTCTTTTTCTACTGCACTCATAGCATCAAAAAATGCCATAGAACTGTTAGATTTTGGAGATGTAGAAAGATAAAGAGCCGCATGAGCCAAAAAATAATTACCTTCAGGAAAGCCCACTCTGTCAAAAGCTTCAGCACAACTTTCAACAACAGAAATAGCATTAGGATCAGCAAGACCTGTATCTTCACATGCAGAAATAAGCATACGCCGGAATATAAAATGAGGATCTTCTCCGGCTCTTACCATCCTTGCCATCCAGTACATAGCAGCATCAGGATCTCTTCCACGTAAAGATTTAATAAAAGCACTTATTATATCGTAGTGATAGTCTCCATCTCTGTCATAAAGAACAACTTTTTTTTGTATAGACTCCTCGGCAGTTTCTTTAGATATATATATTTCGCTTCCAAAAGGGGGAACAGGGACCATAGCTTTAGGCTCCCATTTTTCTGGAGTCGTTTCTACAGCCAGTTCCAAAGCATTCAATAGAGAGCGTGCGTCACCGTTAGCAGTATCAATCAGGTGTTCCAAAGCACCTTCTTCAAAAGTTACTTTCCAATTACCGTACCCACGTTCCTTGTCATTCAAAGCCTGTAACGCAGCCTGCTTCAAATTTTCCTCTGAAAGACCTTTTAATTGGAATACTCTGGAACGGCTTACCAAAGCTTTATTTACTTCAAAAAAAGGATTTTCTGTAGTTGCGCCAATAAGGATAATTGTTCCATTTTCTACCCATGGAAGAAGAGCATCCTGCTGACTTTTATTCCATCTGTGTACTTCATCAACAAAAAGAATAGTCCTTCTGGAGTACAGGTTTCTAAAATCTTCCGCTTGTTTTATAGCTTCCCGAATATCTGCAACACCAGTCAGAACAGCATTGAGAGTAATAAAATTTGATTTTGTATGATTTGCAATAACACGCGCAAGAGTAGTCTTACCGCTTCCGGGAGGTCCGTAGAAAATTACCGAAGTAAGCTGATCAGCCGCAATAGCACGCCTTAAAAGCCTTCCCTTACCAACAATATGGTCCTGACCTATATATTCATCCAAATTTCGTGGACGCATTCGGGCGGCTAAAGGCTCAGAAGACATTGAAACTTTTGCAAACAAAGGATCTGACACTTCTACCCCCAAACGAAAATTTCACGAAGTTGATATGCTATTCGCGATTCCAGTTTCCCCTTTTAGGGTAATAAGCCCAAAGCCCAATATTCTCAAATGATACAGCAATTGAACTTCCTGAACTTCTAAAGTCTATAGTTGCATAAATTGAATTATCCATTTCTTTTTCATCAGGATTCTCTGCCAAAAGAGTAAGAATCTGATACGATGATGTAAACACAGCATCAGCATTTGTACTAAAAGCTTCTAAAGAGTTTCCGGGAATTCCTTGAGTATCTTTTTTTACCTTGTAAAGCCCGCCACAGAGTACAGTTGAATAGTTTGATTCATTTTGACCAAAAAGCAAGCAATCTTCTGTTACAGCAATACAAGAAATAGTACCGGTTCCTTTACAGGTTGATGTAGAGTTTGTTCCATCATAATAATAAAGTTCACTGCCCTTTCCATAATAAATTTTATCAGCAGGAGTATCTGACTTTTCATTTGTGGCAGAAGCCGAAGACCCAAAAAACTGAACATTTCCATTAAACCAAACAGCAGAATTAATCAATCCTGTTGTCCCGTCAAGTCTTGATTCAGGAGGC
>JABUUX010000172.1 GCA_021442965.1 Treponema sp. | reverse complement strand
TACGGAATCATTTGTGAAAACCAGGCGGTTGCCTGAATTTCGGAGGAGATATGACAGATTTGAATGAGACAACAATTCACGGAAGAGTTGTAAGAAATGCAGAGTTTTCAATGACAGACTCTGGGTTGAAGATTGCACGCTTTGCGATTGCAGTAAATAAAAGCCGCCGTCTGGAGAACGGTGAATATGAGGATGATGTGAGTTTTTTTCCTCTCGTAGTGTTTGGTGAATATGCCGAAAGGGTCTGGCCATATCTTGTTAAAGGACGCGGAATAACAGTGAAAGGGCATCTCAAACAGAACCGCTGGGAAAAGGACGGACAAAAACGCAGTGAGATTGCTATTTGTGTTGAACATCTTTACTGGGATCAGATTGCAACAAATCCATCTGTTCAGGTTCAGAAGACTGTAAATGTTCCAGTCCAGCCGGTTCAGCAAGGCTCTATGCAGCAGTCACAACAGGTTCAAAATTCAAATACAGGGATGCCTGTTGAATTATACAGTTCAGAACCATGGGATACAGAAGATATTCCATTCTGATAAATCAATAAATCAAATGTGAAGGAGGTTATGGGATTTTCCAATATTTTACGTGGAATAAAACCTTATCTTAGTAAGGTGGAGCGATATGTAACTCATAGGCTTGGGTATATGTATCACTTTCTGCAGGTCCATTACACCTGGCTTGGATTTGTGGTTTTAATTCTTGTTGGTGGCGGATTGATTTTCTTTACTTCCTGGCTTAGCCGCTACAGTTTTTTTGATTGGTGGAGGTGGAAGAGCAGGGCAGTAAGGAGATTGATTATTTATGTTATCACACTTTGTGTGGCAAAACTTATTCTTACTTGAAGGAGTGTGAATGTCGAACAGTTTAACAGTTCATGGTCGTCTTACACGGGATGCAGAAAGTTATCTTGTGAAGATTGGAGAAAAGGAATCAACAATGGTCAGTTTTCCTTTGATTGATTCAGGTTTGCCAGGTCATAAAGGTGAAACTTTTGTGATTGAAGTTCATTTTGTGAAGGAAATTGCAAAGTCGATTTTACCTTATCTGGTGAAGGGAAAAGAAGTTATTGTTCACGGATTTCTTGCACAGAAAAATTATGTGACAAGTTCCGGGGAATCCCGTTCCAAACTCTATGTAAGTGCAAATATTGTAGAGTTTGTTGGGAAAGGACAAGTTGAAGAAGTAGATGAAGCATCAGGAGGTTTAGCAGCATGAGAAAATCTACGGAAACAGAATTTATCGGTATCAGTGCAACTGTCGAAGATTTTGAAACATTGGTTCAGTTCCTTGATGTTGAAGGTTTTGACGAGATGAAAGACATTGTGAATAGAATGCTGAAATTTCACAGTGATTATGTGCGTAAGGAACTTAAAGAGAAGGAAGGCTTTATTAAGGCAAACCCGTTTTGTATGGATTTGGTTCCTGGGCTTCCAGAGGAGGTTGCCTAGTGAAAAGTTTTAGACCTTACCAGCGTCTGAGAATTATCACGGTAGAAGGGGCGATTGCCAACGGTGATTATATTCTTGACGGAATTACAGTTCGAATAAAAGACGGTTATCTCAATGATACTGTTGATGACGAGGGGAAAAAACTCCCGGCAATTGAAACCCATGACGGCTCTCATGTGGAGTTCTGGAAAAATGGCGTTCTTCATGCCGAAGAAGGACCTGCAATTATTGATACTCATGACCGTTATGAAAAATGGTTTTATGAAGGAGTGGAGGTGCCTGCCGCATGATGCAAACCTGTTCAAAACACGCAAGATTTCAGAACGTTCAGTTTGTGGGTGAAGATAATATGCCTTTAGAAGGTCAGAGAGTCTTTTATGAAGATGATATGCAGCGAAAAGAAGAAAACGAAGGTTTTGATGAAAGTACAGCAAAGTATGTAATTTATAATTTTCGTTACGGCTACATTCACTCAGATGAAGATGAACCGGCGATTCAGTATGCCGGTCATTATGAAATTTGGGATTCTGGGCAGATTCAGAAAGTAGTAGCTGACGGGGGAAATAGAGAAGAATATTGGGAATCCTGCAAACTTGTAAGAGTTGAAAAAAATCTAGCCGCCAGAAGAGCTCAGGAGGAGTTGTACAGGAGGGTTTGTAATGGAAGAAGTCTTCAGGGATGAAAATGGCAGAGGGATTGGAGTAACGGCGAAAGCCGTTCCGGAGCAAAGCGGAGGAATGCAGCCGAAAGGCGGAATTACGCAAAGCCCGGCAGGTCATGAGAATGACCTGTCTGCCCCAAAAGAAAAAAAACTGAGTGGTTTTTCTTTTTCAACAATTCCTCAAATAACCGGAGAAACGGATTCTGAAAAACTGACCCGTGTTGCAAATATTGTAGAAGACCTTGCGACTAAGGTTGGAGATGTGGATGAGAAAAAGGGTGAATATGAAATCATTTTGAATTTTTATCAGCAGCTCCAGAATAAGATTAATGAGTTTAACAGAAAACTTGAAGTCCATTTTGAATATACAGAAGCCCTTCGTGACAAGATGGAGAAGAAACAAACCGAAGCTGAAAATGCAACTCTCAGAAAATGTATTGCTGAACAGAGTGTAAAACTTAATAAGGCTTGTGATGAATTCCGACGAGCGATGGATTTGGAACTTACTTCAGTTCAGTCTAAGATTAATGGAATTGACCATGAATTTCTGGATAAAGCTGATTTGCTGAACCAGAAGATTGAGCAGTTGGGAAAAGTTGATGAAGTTTTTCAGAAAAAGATTGAAGATTTCCGCCAGGATATGACAAAGGCTTGTGAAAATGAGCATAAGATTTTGACTAACTACAGTAAGGAAATTTTTAATGAGGAAAAAGAAAATCTTTTAAAATATCTGAAGGAATGTGAAAACCAGAATGTAAAACTGATAAAAAAAATCCCTGAGCAGAAACGCAGGATGGGATTATATGATGCCGTTTATTTTGCTATGGGTGGAGTATGTATTATCAGCCTGATTGTAAGCATGATTTGCAGATAAAAAGGATTCTATAACGCTTGCAGTGA
>JABUUX010000013.1 GCA_021442965.1 Treponema sp. | reverse complement strand
CACTATATGCAGTGTAGATGCTGAAATAAATTCAGCATGACAATACTTTTTAGACAGCCATTTTTAAGATGACACGAACTAACTTGTGTCGGTTTATTGTTTATATTTTTTTGTGATAATAAATTTAGCGGTTCTGTTCTTTAATCAAAGCCTCATAAGAATTCTTTGTGGCTTCGTACTGTTCTTGAGGAGTAACATAACCCGGGTAAACATTCCAAATGTAATCTCCCAGTTGGTTAATTCCCGTAATCATGTGGATAAGGTTTGGTTCTCCGTTTTCAAACATAAGCTGCATTGTTTCTTCAACAGCACGTTCATCACGGAAACGAGGGTACCATTCTTCTTTCCAGTTATCAACAGTGTAACCTGGTGTAATATCTGACCAAAGGTCAAATGCCTTTATTATTTTTTCAGCACGTTCCATATCGTAACATGCTGGAAGAACAACGTAGTTGTCATTGAAAAGTGTTTTATACTTTCCATCAGAGTTTGGTCCTAATGGGAAAGCAACAAAACCATAATCATCAATTACATTTTCAAGTTCTTTTGCAAAATATGCCTGATGACAGCAGAATGCAGTTTCTCCGTTTTTGAAGCATGCATACATCCAGTCCCAGTTTGCTCCTTCCGGCATTGGTTTTTCATAATTTTGAACCATTTTCTGAACCCAAACCATGGCTTCTGTAGTTTTTTCATCTCCTATTTTTGAGAAGTATTTTCCAGCATTATCCTTTCCAATAAAAGTAGAGCCGTTTGATTGTACTGCTAGAGTTGCAAAATCAACTGAGCCGGAAGCCATACCATAAACATCAATTACACCATCATTATCTACATCTCGTGTTGTAGCTTTAAGTACTTTTTCAAATGATGACCAAGTCCATGTTCCATTTTTCTGCATGTCATATATTGAATCTGGATCAATGTTTGCTTCACGAAGGAGACGCTTGTTGAAATATAAACCACCGCGTGGTTCCGGAGGAATATGACGGCAAGCGTAAATACCACCATTTTTTGAGCAAAGGTCAAATGTAGACTTTGCCCATTTTTCTGCTTTCCAGTCTACAGATTTAAATTTGTTCAGGTCATAGAACATTCCGGCTTTTAATCCTGAGCCAATGGAACGGTTATCTACAAAGAAAACATAATTTTCATCTCCTCCGACAAAGCAGAAGTTTGAAACAGTTTGAGGATGTGTGTCCCAGTTTCCAACTCCAACCTGGTCAAAATCCATATTGTAGGTGTAACAAATAAACTTACGGAATTTCTGTGTATCTTCTTCCTGTGTACTTGTAACTTTGTCATGAGATACACCTTTAGATGAAGACCAATAGTCTGCCAGTCTGATTGTCATACCACCAAAATCATAAGGTTTTCCTGTTTTAGGATCTTTCTGAACTTTGTAGTCTTTGAATTTTTTTTCAAGCTGTTTCATTTCAGCTTTTTCATCTTTTGACATCTTCTTTTTTGGTGCTGCGGAAATGTTTCCTGCAATAAGAAGAGTTGCCAGTCCAATCATTACAACTTTTTTTGTAGATTTAAGCATTTCTTTTCCTCCTGAGATGCTGTTTTGCCCACGTTGGTATTCATTAAGAATATACTTTGATTATATCAGAAGATTGATATTCTGCAAGAAAATTAATTAAAATTAATTAAAAATGTTAGAAAAGTTTAGTTAAAAATTAAGTAAAATACTGTATAAAATTTATTCAGATTGGACAGAGTATTTTAACGCAAAAAAAAAACTGCCCTTGAGTAAGGCAGTTTTTTAAAAATATTATATTATGTTTATTTTGCGCGTTCTACGAAAGAACCGTCACGTGTATCAACTACAATTTTTTCATCAATGTCAATGAAGAGAGGAACACGAACCTCAATACCGGTATCAAGTTTTGCAGGCTTCATTGATTTTCCAGAAGTGTCACCTTTGATGCCAGGTTCACAGTAAGCTACAGTGCGAACAACCTGTACTGGAAGAACAATACCAACAGGAGAGCCTTCAAAGAAAGTGATTTCTACAGGAATTTCTTCACCTTCAACGAGGTAGCCGGCATTATCACCAAGAGCAGCCTTTGAAAGTTCAAACTGTTCATATGTATCCTGATCCATAAATACATAGTTTGCACCATCTCCTTCGCCTTCAATGTAAGAAAGAACAGTTGTGCGTTTGTCCAATTCTACTTCGTCAAATTTTACACCAGCATCAAGACCAACTTCCATTGTTGATTTTGTAACCAGGTTCTGTACACGAAGGAATGTTGTCATGCCCTGACGACCAGATACCTGTCTAAGAAATTTCTGTACGATAAGTGGTTCTTTAACTTTCTTTTCGTTTTCATAATAGAAAGCTGTTCCGACTTTTAATTCAGATGTCATTAACATATTATTACCTCTAAAAATAAAGTTTACGTATTAATTTTTTCTATTCTAATAGATTTCAAAATAAAAGTCATCAGGTTGTCTGCCAAGTCTCCGTTTTCATATAGGGATTTAGCAAAAGAAATGAATCCAGGTTTTAATGATTCAAGATTTTTTAGAAAATCAAAAACATTTTCTTCAAGTGCTGCATTATCAGTATGTTCTGTCTTATTTATGGCATTCCATGCAGTTTCTACATAGCGAAATTCTTTTCCGAAGTGGTTTCTCATACGGTTTAATAGTGCATTAACTTTTACCAGTTGATATTCATCTTTTTGTGGATATGCCTGCCAAATAAAGGGGGTACCTGTAAGGCAAGCTTGAGCCATTGAATCTTCTCCACGAATAATCATAAAATCCATGTCATGCATCATTTTATCCCAGTCTTCCTGGTCCATAAACGAAAGTTTTTCAGGTGTAAAAACTGAATTATTTTCACAACATGATTTTAGAATGGATTCCTGTCCGGCTCCGGCAGCAACTTTTACACATGTGTCTTTTACAAAAACCCGGTTCATAGCACGAATAACAGGTGACCAGTCTTGTGGGTAGGCAAAGAATAAGACTTGTTTAAATTGACAATTGACAATTGACAGTTGACAATT
>JABUUX010000273.1 GCA_021442965.1 Treponema sp. | reverse complement strand
TCTCCGTCTTTTGTAACCTTATAAGAATACTTAAGGTTTCCGTTTCCTCCGATTATTTCAGGTCTTACTTCTGTAATACCTTTAATTGTAAACAGAGGTTTTTCGGTTGTTCCTTTAATGCCGTAAGTGTCACCGCGGTATTCAGGATATTTTCTAGTTCTTTCGTCGGCTTCTTTATCACGGTTGATAGCATTTCCTGCGGCATTCAAAGATGAAAGCCCTGTTCTGAGTTCTTTACCCTGAATAAAGCCGTTACCGTTTTCATCTGTACCGTAACGGAAACCTGTAAGTCGTGGAGCGTTGTTGATTACAGTTCCCGAACAGTCTACTGCACTGTGGTTTCCTGCGGCATCGAATGCTACAAAGTGAACAGTAATGTCACCGTCGTAAACGTTATTTGTGTTGATTTCGGCATTCCATGTGTATTTTCCACTTGAGAATACAACACCTTCAATCATTCCGTCGCCGTCTTCCCAAGAACATAGTCCGTTACCTTCAAGGTTACTTCCCATTGTCCCTGTTTCCTGGTTTGTATTGTCTACAACCTGAGCAATGGTAAAGTATGCTTTATCCAAATCATCCGGAAGTGTTCCGTCAACTGTAACAACATTTCCTGAAACATTTGTAATTCTGTAAATAACGTTCTTTGCCATTACAAGTCCGCCTTTACGGTAAGACGGGCTCATTGTTCCAGAAACTGTAAGGTTTGAAACATTTGCAGATACTGAATATTCTTTCCAGTAGAGTCCTTTATAAAGTTTTGTATAACCAGAAGCAAGTTCACGGTTAGAATCTCCTGTTGTACCCTGATTAAGCATTGGGTCAACAAGCTTCATCTGGTCTCCGCTTCCTCTTGTAAGGTAGAATACAACTCTGCTGAAGCCGCTCTGGTTTGAAGTACCGTCACCAGTTTCTTCAAAAGTACCGTCCATTACATAACCATAGTTTGTATTCTGAATCTTATTTCCGCTTGCTGCCATTGAGGTAACACCAAAGACCGGAGCCTTGTTATCGTAATTGATGATTACTTTCTGTTCGGCAGTAAGAACCTGTCCGCTGTTACTAACTCCTTCTGTAGCAACAATGGTATAAACTTTCTGACCGAATACTCCAGAATTTGATTCACCAACCGGAACATTAAGGCGGTAGTTATGATAAGAACCGATATTTGCAATAGGAGTAATATAATTAGCATTGATTGATTCTCCGTTCAGTTTAATTGACTGAATACCTGAATCATCTTCTACAGACCCTGTAAGATACCACTGACCGCTAATCCACATTCCTTCCTTGTATTCCTGCTTGGAAACAACAGTTCCGCTTGAAGCTCCGTTTTCATACTGAACAAGGTAAAGAGGTTCTGTTGAACCGATTTTTGGAGAGTTTGCATCAATTGTAAACGGAACCGTTACAGGTGAACTTATTTTTCCGCCTGTAATTGCATATACTCTGATAGCAATATCACGGTTTGCATTTGCAATATCAAATTCGTTTATTTTATTGATTGTAAGGTTCCAGCTCTGAACGGTTCCCTTAGTTCTAATACCGTGCATTTTTGCACCGGTTTCCGGGTTTTCAAATTCTTCAACCGAGTATTCTGCGTTGGCGTAAGTTTTTCCACCGGAAGTAAACATTGTATCAAGAGCTGATTCCCAGTTTTCATCAAAGTCAGTGCCGTTATAGTTCGGGTCAATCTGAATGTAAACTCCTTGAATCTGTGTGCCTGAAGCCTTTACATCTGCAGAACCTGTAATTCGGATAATACCGCCAAGAGTCTGTTTATTTCCCTGAGCGTCCAGCGAAGGATATGTTACATCAACAATCGGACGGTCACCGGCTGGGTCTACATTTAACATAAGAGAAATGGCATCTGATTTGTTTCCGAATTTATCCTGTCCGTAAACCCAGACACGGATTTTTAAAATCTTATTTTCATCCGCTCCACCAGTACTTACATTATAACCAAGGTCTGTCAGATAACCGTTAATAGATTTTGTACAGAAAGCATTAAGGGCAGATTCTTCACCAAAATCAATTTTCCATGAAAGTCCGCTTGTTCCTGTCATTTCTGTAAATGATGCCTGAGCGGGAGCCGGATCCCCATCTTTTGTAATGGCAAAGTAAACTTTATCTGCTTTATCACTGGTACCTTCTACAATTGTAGCAAGACTTCCGTAAACCTGAGCCCCATTTGAATGGCTTATAATCTTAAGGTTCGGAGCAGCGTTATCTACACTGATATTTGAAGAGAATACCTTTGTACTTTCGGCTTTGTCTTTTGCTTCTACAGAAAGTTTGGTAAAGCCTGAAACACCAGAGGCTGATGTTGTGTCCAGTTCAATTACAGCAGTGTAGTTTGCATCAGTTGTTGTTCCACCAGTTGGAGAATCCCAAATCTTTGTTCCATTTGAAACTGTATTTCCTTCACCAATTTTTGCTGTAATACCCGAAATTCCGTTTGCATCTTTGGCTGTAGCCATAATGTAAAGTTTGCTTCCAGGTCCTCCGAATTCTTTTCCGCTTATATCAGAAGAAGGCTTCCAGATAGTACCGGTTTTCTGAGTATCCAGGTCGGCTGTTCCACCGCTTACAGGATTTGTTGTTGTATAGAAAATTGTATCTGTATCAGTTGCATTATATTTTGCAAACTCAGGAGCTTCCGTATCAACTTTGATGTAAAGGATTGTATTTTTCTTTCCTGCTACAGTTTCACCTTTAAGAGCCAGAGAATTTGTTCCGTCTGTCATCTTTGGTGTTCCAGTAAGGCTTGAGGCATGCGAAGTAAATGTTGTTCCGTCGCCGTCTACAACTTTAAAGTAAAGTGTATTCTGTCCGTCACTTACATCGTAAGCCCATGAACCGCTGTCATAAAGATTTTCTGACCATGTTACGCCACCGTCTTTAGAAACCTGAAGACTTGTAATACCGTCATCATCTGTTACTGTACCGCGGATAACTTTATCCTTGTGCCAGAGAGGTGTTGTACTTGCCATGTATTCAGGACTTGCAGCTGTTCCTCCAAT
>JABUUX010000247.1 GCA_021442965.1 Treponema sp. | reverse complement strand
TGAAGAAAAAATTGAAGAAGTTGAAGACGAGTCAGAAACAAAAGAAGATATAATTTCCGAAGTCGTTGATGTTCCAGAATCAAATGAAGTTATAGCAGAAGTTACAGAAACAGAAGATGAAGAACTGTTTGAAGATTCTGTTGAAAATGCAATACCACCTGAAGATGAAGTTTCTGTATCTGTAATCACTCCGGAACCTGCCGAGGAATTTATAGAGTCTGAAGAGGAAGAAGTTCCTTCAGATGAAATAAGAGAGATTTCAAATAATGAAGAAACGATTGAAGAAGAAATTCAAGAAGAAGTCTTAGAAGATGCTCAAACTGTAACAGAAACCGAAGAAATAGAAGATATAGAAGAGTGTGAAGAAGCAGAGACTGCCGAAGAAGATCTTGAAGAAGTTTTGGAGGCAGAAGAAGAAATGCCTGCTGCAGTTCCGGAAGAAACATCAGAACCGGCTCCTGTAATTCCAGACTTCCATATTTCAGAAGATGATCTTACTTTTGCTTCAGATACAGAAGACGGATTTGCAACTGTTGATAACGTATTTGCAGAAGAACTGCGTTTTGGTGAGCCTTATATTAAAAAGCCGATTTTTGATGAAATAGAAACTGACCTGACATTTAATTTTGAACTGTCATCCCCTGACTTTGGAATTACAGAAGAGCTTCTTCCTGTTGAGGATAATTCATTTTTCTCTATGACAGGTTTTGGGGCAAATAATAATAATGTACAGGAACTTGATGCCAGCCCTGAAACAATTGAAGAAATTGACGGAATATATTCTATTTCCAGAAATCTGGAAATTCCAAAAATGGATTTGGATAAAGATTTTAAGAAACTGGTGGATGCAGTATTAGGCTGATTTTTACTAGTTAATGAAAATCTGAAGAATTAAAAAAAAACGGGATGCAGACTGCACCCCGATTAAGAATCATTAAGCCAGATAACTTTGAATCAGTTGGACAAACATGTAAATCTTTTTGTAGATTTCTACTCCAAACTGTAAAAGTGGTTTTTCGCTGAATTTCTCCAGTTCTTTCCAGTTTGCAATAAGTGCATGTTTCGGTTTTTGTTCATCTTCAATAACCTGTTTCAGAAGTTTACCCATAGAAATTAGTGCCTGAGTGCAGGAAATCAAATAACCTTTGGCTTCTTCATTTGCATCATTTACCAGCCGGTTAATAATATTTTCTGCTCCGGGGTCGTGTGCAATTTTAGGAAGAAGGGTTTTTATTTTCATTCCTACAGGACCTTCTTCTGCCATAGTGTCATCAAATTTTGAAATTTTAGATTCAGTTTCAATTAGTTCCTGATATCCATTTGAAAAAGGAGATGAAAGAGAAACATCCCATTGTCCGCGAATGACAACAATGTCTGAGTATTTTTTTATATCAGTTTTTACAAAACTTGAGATAAATGCTTTTAAGTAAGACAATGCATCGCAGTATTCAAAATAATTCAGTTCTTTTTTTTCAAGTGCAGCTCCACGGGCTGTTGTATAGTAATTTAAAGGCTCAACTTCAGCTTTTCCAAAAATTTTCATGCAGTAATCATTTGCCTGAACTGATTTTTGTTCACTTTCCAGTTTTCCAATTGTTGCATAAATTTCTGCATCAAGTTTTTCAAGATAAGTATCCAGAACAGTTGCGTTTTTTTGTGAAAATGTTGGAACATATTTTGGATTCTGCATAATTAAGGAAACAATATATTCCATCGCATGGGAACTTTGAATTGATTTTAGACGTGAAAGAATTTTTTTCCAGTTTCCTGTAGAAATCAGTTCAGCACCTTTCATTTTTTTAAGAAGATCAAAAAGCGGGTCCCAAACCAGTCCGTCAGGTATGGAATAAATTATTGTAATCAAATCCTGCAAGTCTTCCAGAATATATTCTGCGCTTATTTTGTCAAAATCTGGTGTTGTGGTAAAATTGCCTTCCTGTAAACCGGAGGAAAATTTTCTGAGCATAAAGTAAAAATCAAAAGAACAGAAATCATCAAAAGCCTGATAAGCTTTATAAAGGTTTTCAACTCTTGTGGCTCGGTCTGTATTGAATTCTGCATGGAAAAGTTCCAGCTCATCATTGATTTTTTCTTTTATGCTTTTTACAGGAACTTTTTTGGACATTTCAATAATCTTTTCTTCATTCAGGTGTTCCAAAAGCTGAACTTGTTTTTCCGAAAGAGAATAATTGATTATTTGTGATTTGAAAATGTTTTTATTTTGAATACTGCGCAGGTAGTTCTGGGCTGGAAAAATCAGTTTGTAAATTTCATAAAAAAGTTTTGCAAACTGCGGCAGCATTTCACCTGTGTTAGTTTTGTAAAAACTGTGAAACTTTGTTTTAGAAAAATCTTTTGCAATGCACTTAAGTTTTTTTCGCTTTTCTACTTCAGGGCTGTGAGAATTGAACAGGTTTTCAAACAGATTTTGGAAGAAACCCTGTTTTTGCTGTTTGTTCACAGATTTTTTGTTATCTTCTTTTTGGTAGTCCATATTTAAATAATAAGGCAAAAACGCTGCATTATCAAGAAACTAAGAAACCTTGCAAATTGTCTTCTATTGATTAATTTTTTTTGCTAAAATTACAAAATATGGTAATAGCTTCAATTGATTTAAAAAATGGACATGTTGTTCAGTTAAAAAACGGAAAAGAACTGATGCTTCAGCGTGATGATGCTGACAGTCTTATTGCAGATTTTAATAAATATGGTGAGGTTGCGGTAATTGATCTTGATGCAGCCCTTGGAAATCTTGATGAAAAAGGGAATACAGTAAACACACCTCTTTTAAAATCTCTTTTGCGCCACGGAAATGTAAGAACAGGTGGTGGTATAAAAACTGTAAAACGAGCTAAAGAACTCATTTCATTAGGAGCTGAAAAAGTAATTATCGGGTCAATGGCATGGAAAACAAATCCTGTTGCAGGTGAATCTGTAATGAATGAAGAGTTTTTAAACGAACTTGCAGCCGCTATAGGAAAAGACAGAATCATTATCAGTGTAGATGCCATAAACGGAAAAATTGCTGTAAAAGG
>JABUUX010000320.1 GCA_021442965.1 Treponema sp. | reverse complement strand
GTATTTTCTAAAAGGAATATAGCCTTCAAAAGTCATTTTAAGGAAACAATTTTAGAAAATAGTTCGAGAAAAAAAATAACTTTTAATGATGCAAATTTATTCTATCCTTTCTTAGTGGTTTTCAAACGAATAAACTTATCAAATGATTTATGCATATATAAGAGTGAGTACAAATCACCAGGACGGAGAAAACCAGAAAATTGGAATTGAAAAACTTGCATCTGAACGCAAACTGATAATTGACTCATATATTGATGACTCGGGTCAAAGCGGAACTGTGGAACCGGAGAAACGGGGACTTGGAGAATTGATGAAAGTTTTGAAGTCAGGAGATATTCTTATTACAAGCGAACTTTCAAGACTTGGGCGCTCTCTTTTTATGATTATGCGGATTTTGGAATTCTGTATGACAAACGGTGTGAAAGTTTATACAGTAAAAGAAGGCTATGAACTTGGTGATAATATCCAAAGTAAAGTTCTCGCCTTTGCTTTCGGACTTTCTGCAGAAATTGAACGGGAACTAATCAGCCAGCGAACACGGGAAGCCCTCCAACGCCGAAAAGCTGAAGGAAAAAAACTTGGACGAGAGAAAGGAAAACGCTGCCACCTGAATTATAAATGCTCCGAACGTCACACTGAAATTTTAAACTGGATTTCTGAAGGAGTGACACGACGGGAAATTTCAAAGAGACTTGGAGTAAGTGTAAATGCATTGTACAGGTATCTGACTTACACTGGTATTCACACTCCCAAAAGAAATGGTGGAGTAAAATGGGAAGGTGGAGTGTACAGGTAGCGGGTAGAAAGATATGTGGACGTTGTTCCGTATGTGACCAAGGTTACTACGGGATTGAGTTCTGCATACAAGAAAAACCGTGAAACTCAGTCTACCGTAGCACGGACTTCACTTGGATATTATCCGGTACGGCGAGGTGAAACAATTCAAATTGAAGGATTCAATCTTTCCGGAACTGATACAGGAGTTTCGGTAAACGGAACTGCAATCTCAGGCATTACTCTTGTTACAGCCGGTAATCAGAATGAAATTAAAGTTCCTGTTGTGGCCTCTTCACTTTCAAGCGGTGACATTGAAGTAACAGTAAATTCAATAGGTTCTCTGAACAATAAAAACAACAATGATTCTGTTGGTAGCTTTACAACAACTTTAACAACAGATGAAAAGTACGAAGACTACCCGAACAGAGAACCGAACAAACTGAACAACAATATTCTTACTGATGACCGCAAAGTTTATCTGATTGATGTTTATACTACAACAGATACGAACGATAAGCGTAAAGTTGATATGGTTGTAAACGGAAATACAATAAACTTTGCGTGCGGTTATACAGATAATGCTTTCAGTGAATTTATAGGCGCAAATGGCACAAGCCTTGGAACTACAGCCAGATTGCGTGGTTCGTATACAAGATATTTTGAAAGTGCCATGGCTATGAACGCCAGCGGAACCGCATATACAGTTTCATCGTGTGGAGACACTTTAGGAGTTCCTGTTACTTCTTGGTCTAGCGGTCCATCTCATTTCGCTTTGACTAGAGGAAACAGTACTTTAACTACCGGTAACAATGAATATGATGATGCAAATACAAGTATGATATTCTTGGAGTCAAACTGGAACGGTGCGAACTTTAATAATCTGGACAGAGTTCAGTGGCCTTCTATGAAAGTTTCTGGGGACAATACTTTATCTAAGATATATCTTTCTTATTATGATACAACTCAAAAAATCATAAAATTCAGATATATTGAAAACGGTGCTTCTGTTACATCCGGTTATACTACAGATAACAGATTCGGTTCTAAAACGACTCAGATTATGTATACTGCAGGAGCTACTCGAACATATTACGTTGAACAGGCAATTTCTGTTTATACATCGGGTGGTAAAACATATGATCAAGGATACGTATGTATTGCCGGAGCAGACAGTAATTCACCGTATTCTGCCGTAAACTTTACAAATGATGGAACTGCCATTGTAAGCTGGTATGATGCAAAGAACGGTGTCTTAAAAATGAAATACAACACCTCACCTGCCACAAGTTTCTCTGGATATCAGACTTTCAGCACTGTACCGGGAACTGGAACTGTAACGTTTAAGATTTCAGTTGATGGAGGGGCTGCAAAAGATGCTTCTGTAACATATTCAAATGTTGCAAACGGACAGAGAAACAATCACGAATTTGCATATCAGCTTGGAAAATACTTGAGCGAAAACGGTTTTGGTGCTTACGCAGAAGTTGATCCTAAATCGAATCTTGTAACAGTCCGCTCTATGCAGACAGGACCTGGTTCATCAATCAGTATTACAAATCTTTCAAATGGTGCTGTAAACGCTGGAGTTACTGGCTGTGGAAATGCTTGGGTTGAAAGAACGATTGACGATGCAGCAGCCGGAAAATTTGTTGCTCTTGAAGTAGACGGTAAGAACGGAATCCATATGGCTTATAACGATACTGCAAACGGAGATTTGAAGTATGCTTATCTTTCAAGCGGGTCTGGCACTCCTCAGGTTGTAACAGTTGACGGCTACCAGCAGACAGGTTCATACATTGACCTTGCATTAAAAAACGAAACCTTGGATGGAACATCTTGTATTGTGCCTTACATTTCATACTACTGTACATCATATACAGACAGTACAAACGCCGCCCGTGTAGCTCGTTTAAGAAAACCGCTTATCCCATCTGCTACAGGATCAGACGCAACCTTTACTTCAGCAAATGGGGCTGGTGCAGTAGATGATATGCTTACTGATATATGGGAAGTCGTTGCTATTCCTACAGCAGGAATTCCTGACCAGTACCGTGTAAATATTGGGGTAAAAACAAACGGCGACGTTATAGTCGGTTACCTTGCAGACAAGCAGATTGAATACGTTAAGGTTTGGTAAAAACATTAGCACTGGGAGAATAAAAAAATACATCCCCTGAACAGCGGTTGATTTTCGCTGTTCAGGGGGGGGTGTTGTTTTTTCTAATAACTTCTAATACTTGATGTACGCACGTTCGTAACC